>JBILDK010000065.1:0-9681 GCA_044352625.1 Planctomycetota bacterium | reverse complement strand
GATCCGCGCTGACCTTGATCGCGTGGTGGTTTCGGCGGCGGTCGATGCGGACACGCCCGAGCCCATCGCAGCCAAGGCTCTGGGCATTCCGCTGGTGCCTCGACCAGCGCTGCTCGCCGAAGTGGTCAATGCCGCAGGACCGGGTGTGACCATCGCCGGCACCAGTGGCAAGAGCACCGTCACCGGCATGCTCGCGTGGATCCTGCGCTGCACTACGACCCCAGCCACGGTGCTTGGCGGCGCCGCGCTCGCCGGGGAAGGCATCAACGGCTGTTTCGCGGTCGGACCCACGGGCGGCCTTGCAGTGGCCGAGGCCTGTGAGTCGGACGGCACCCTGGTGGGCTACCGGCCTGGTATTGGCGTACTGCACAACATCACCCGCGACCACGGCGAACTTGCCAGCCTGCGCGCGCAGTTCTTAACCTACGCGGCGCAGAGCGCGTTGCTGCTGGTCAATGCGCGGTGCAGCGAATCCTTGGCGCTGAGCGCCGGTCATCCCCGGCGCCGGACCTACGGCATTGCCGTCAAAGCCGACTATCCCCTGGAAATCCTGGCCGAGGGTCCGCATCGCGCCCAGGGCGTGCTCACCTTGCCCCAGGGCGAACTGAACCTGGACGTGCCCCAGCCCGGCGCCCACAATCTGGAAAACGCCGCCGCTGCCGCCGTGGTAGCGATCGAGCTTGGCCTGGCCCCGGCGGCGATCACTGCGGCGCTCGCGGAGTTCCCCGGCGTGGCCCGGCGCTTTGAAGTCGTGGGCACCACGCCCGAGGGCATCCGTGTGGTCGATGACTACGCGCACAATGGCGACAAGATCCGCGCGGCGATCCTCGCCGCCCAGGCCGGCTGCGAACGTCTGGTGGCGTGGTTCCAGCCGCACGGTTATGGCCCGGCGCGCTTCCTGCGTGCCGAACTGCGCGAGTTGTTGCCGCGCATCCTGCGCCCTCAGGACCGCTTCTGCTACGGCGAAATCTACTTCGCCGGCGGCACGGTGGTCAAGGACATCAGCAGCCGCGACCTGGCCGACGACCAGCCCTTTGCCCGGCGCTGCGGCTATGCGGCTGATCACCAGGCCGCCTTGCGCTGGCTGGCCGATACGGCCATTCCCGGCGACACGATCTTGCTCATGGGTGCCCGCGATCCAGACCTGCCGCGTTTCGCCAAGGCAGTCGTGGACATCCTGTAAATCGCTCGCGCGGTCCGCGCACTAAACCAGCTGGTGGGGATGACCAGCGGCATGAACGCCCAATGCCACCGCCGCGTCAAGACAGAAATAGACACAAAAGGGAAATCGTCGGACATGTCATGTCCGGCCCTCTTTGTAGCATGATTGTTACCAGCTAGGCAGCATCTCAATCGCGGTGACAGGAAAGACCACTTTTTCATTCCTTGCTCACTTTGATGTTGGATGTCATGCTTATCTGGCTGTGAGGTTTGGTGTTCATGAACCACGGTTTTCATTCTGAGAACGGAGATCCCATGCCCAAGGTCGCACTGCTCGCCAACCCGTCCTGGTTGCCCGAGGAGCCCATAGCACATGTCTATGGCGAACAACGTCTTGCCCGACTGCGGCAGCTTGCCGACGTGCACCCGGTGGTGGTCACTTCAGCGAACCTGGAGCAGGAACTGCCCAAACTGGCGGAGGTTGAGGCCATCTTCTCCACCTGGGGCATGATCCCGTTGACCACCGGTCAGATCGCACGCATGCCCAAGCTCAAAGCTGTCTTTTATGCCGCCGGGGCGGCGGGCGGCTTTGCTGGGCCGTTCATGGCCCGCGGCGTGTCGGTGTGTTCGGCGGTCGAAGCCAACGCCATCCCGGTGGCAGAGTTCTGCCTCGGCCAGATCCTGCTCTCCTGCAAGGGCTTCTTTGCCAATACCCAGCGTTGCCGTGATGGTATCTATCCACCGCGCGACTCCATCGGTCGGGGAGTTTATGGCGAAACCGTGGCATTGTTGGGGATTGGCGCCATCAGTCGCCACCTCCTACGATTGCTCGCACCGATGCGACTGCGGGTGGTGGCGGTCAGCAACTACCTAGCCGGCCGGCCCGAGACCGAAGTGCGCGCCATGGGCATTGAGCGCCTGGTGAGCCTGGAGGACGCTTTCGCCCAGGGCTACGTGGTGAGCAACCACCTGCCCGACAAGCCGGGCAACAAGGGCGTTATCGGCGCCCGTCACTTCGCCTCCATGCGCCCAGGCGCCACGTTCATCAACACCGGACGCGGCGCCCAGGTGGATGAGGCCGGAATGGTCGAGGTCCTCGCCCGCCGGACCGACCTTACCGCCCTCCTTGACGTCACCCATCCGGAACCGCCGGTGGCAGGCAGCCCCCTGAACACGATGCCCAACATCTTCCGCAGCAGTCATATTGCCGGCAGCGCCAACGATGAGGTGCGGCGCCTGTCCGACTGGATGATCGACGACTTCGAGCGCATGCTTGCCGGCAAGCCCCTGCAATTCCAGGTCGATCCCGCCGAACTCGCGACGCGCGCCTGAGCGGAGCCACCATGATTCTTCCCTCCTTGCTCTCCATCACCTTCCGCAAGCTGCCGGCCGAGGAGGTGGTGCGCCTAGCCGCCGCCAACGGCATTCGCGCCATCGAATGGGGTGGCGATGTCCACGCTCCACCGCGGGATGAGGCCGCGCTTGTCCGCGTGCGTGACCTCACCCGCGCCGCCGGCTTGTCGGTGTGCGCCTATGGCAGCTACTTCCGCGTCGGTGAAACCGATTCTACCAAACCGAGTTTCACCGAGGTGCTGGCCGCGGCTAAGGTGCTGGGTGCTCCACTCATTCGCGTGTGGGTTGGACTACGCGGTAGCGCCGACATTAGTGTGGAGGAGCGAGCGGCGCTGGTGGTCGAGGCACGCCGCATCGCAGACCAGGCTCAGGCCGAAGGCATCATCGTCGCCAGCGAATGGCACTGCGGCACCATCACCGATGTCGAGGATTCAGCCCTCGCCTTCCTGCGCGCGGTCGACCATCCCAACTTCCGGTCCCTGTGGCAGCCGCATCCAGGCCAGTCCGAGGAGGCCTCCACCGCCGGACTGCTCTCGGTGCTGCCGTGGTTGGTGCATATACATGTATTCTCGTGGTGGCCGCTCTACGAGCGTCATCCCCTGGCCTACCGTGAACGGGCGTGGCGCACCTGGTTCGCCATCGCCCGCGACTGCCCCACGGTGCGCGCGGCCGGGCTTGAATTCGTGCTCGATGATGACCCTGCGGTATTCGCCGGCGATGCCGCCTTGTTGGTGGACATGCTGCGGAACTGATCCGACATCGGCCGAAAGGTTGACAATGTCAGGCAGTTCTGCCCAGCAGCCCGAGCATCCTGTACATAAACCCGAAAACCGCAGTTGATGGTTGATGGTTCCGACACCGTGAGTTGCTGCGTTGTATCCGCGTACCCAACAGGTGAACGCCACCGGCGCTGTACAACCGTGGCTCGAAACCATGAACCATGAACCATCAATCGCGACGTTTGGGTGAAACTTGACCGTCCAACTCCACCACCTGTGCGGAGCCCGTCATGACTGATGATCACCTGGGCTGCGTCCGTCACCATGTGACCATTCATGGCCGGCCCGGCTATGTGGTCGAGCCAGCAGTGCCGCTGCCCGGACGACCGTGGGCATGGAAGGCTGAATTCTTCGACTGTTATTCAGAGCTTGATGCGGCTCTGCTGGCCGCGGGGTACCACCTAGCCTATCTACGGGTCGGCAACACGTTCGGTGCGCCAGCCGCGCTCGCCCACTGGGACCGCTTCTATGACGAACTGATCAGCATGGGCCTGTCACCTCGGCCAGCGCTCATTGCCCACAGCCGCGGTGGGCTCTACGCCTACCGCTGGGCCGCTGCGCATGCTCGGCACGTGTCATGCATCTATGCCGACAATCCGGTGTGCGACTTCCGCAGTTGGCCGGGTGGCATGGGCTCTGGTCCTGGCAGTCCAGATGACTGGAGCCTGTTGTTGCATTGCTACGGCTTCGTCGACGAGAATGCCGCGATGACTTTCGCGGGGCAGCCGATTGATCTCCTGCAGCCCTTGGCTGATGCTCAGGTACCGTTGCTCCACCGTATCGGTGATGCCGACGAGATCGTCCCCGTAGCCGAGAACACCTTGGTTCTGGCCGAGCGCTATCGCGCCTGTGGCGGATCAATCGACGTCATCACGTGTCCCGGAGGCAAACATCATCCACATGGGTTGCCTGATCCGGCTCCCATCGTTGCCTTCATTCGTCAGAACACCGAACCGTGGTCGTGAATGCATCAACCGATACCACCGTGGCATTGGCCACCCTCACGACCGCGCGGAGGTAATCATGTTCAACTGCGGCGGGGGCGACGGCGCCGCCTACCCCACCGCGGACACCTGGCCCAGCAGTCATCTCACCATCAAGAGCTGCATTGGCCAATAGACAACGTCAGCACCGCCTCTGTCGCAGAGTGTACAGCGCGCCCGTAGGCCGGAACGCCCAGCCATGCCCAACTACCATGAACTGATGTCAATGATTCGGGCAAAGACCAGTGTAATCGGCAGCGGCTTGTTACACCGCCCCGACCGCCTTGAGCGAGACATCGTCCTCCATGCGCAGGAATGAGCGTTTACCATTTCTGGCGCGCTCAGGGGTCCAGGCCATGATCGCCTCATCACTGACCAGGTCGATAGGGGTGTAGAAAGGCTGCGAGGTTTCACAGAAGGGTGAATTGCTGCGTGCGTTGTAGGCCATGACCAGCGACCAGCGACTGTGCTCGGACAGGTTGGGTCCGCTGGCGTGCAGGGTGTTGCCGTGGAAGAAGACCGCATCCCCGGGTTCGGCTTCGAAATGAACCAGCTCGAACCGCTTCAAGGCAGCGGTCATGCGCTCGGGATCGGCGCCGACCTGGGTACCCTGGCGACCGTGGTCGATGCGGCCCAGATGGTGGCTGCCGCGGAGAACCTGCAGGCAGCCATTTTCTTTGTTCGCCCGGTCGACTGCCACCATGCAGGACAGCATGTTGGGGAACAGGCAACCGTTGAGGTACCAGTAGCCATAATCCTGGTGCCACTCCCAGGCGCCACCGACCTTGGGCTCCTTCAACATCATCTTGCTGTGCCAGTGATAGACTTCTTCGCCCATCAGCTGGGCTGATGCGGTGACCACCCGTGGGCAGCGGGAGAACATCCCATAGAGATCGTCACCCGGATGGTTCCACAGGGTCAGCCGGCTGTTGCGGCCGTTGGCATCGGTGATGGGCATGCTGGCATCGAGCATGTCGCTGTCGCCGCGGGCGAAGGCGAGCAGTCGACCGACTTCAGCGGTGGAGAACCAGGAACGTTTGATCAGGTAGCCATCGCGGTGGAAGGCGACGAGATCATCAGCGGTGAGGGGGCCGGTCAGGTGGGTGTTCATGCAGGCGATCCTAGCCCACGTCAGCGTTGATGTGAATAGTGGCTTCTATCGTCGGACCTTGATGATCCTGTCATGGAGCTACCTCCGCTTATCGAGCGCATCGGGGATGCGGCTCTGTGGTCGGGCGACTTTCAGCGTGGCCTGCGCTACCGAGGCCGTCGTCCTGGCGGCACCAGCAACCACCTGCTGTTTGCCACCGGCGAGGGATCCGGGCGCCTCGGCCATGGTGCGGGCTGGGTCACGCTGCCGGCCCGTTCCCTGGCCGTCATCTGTCCAGGCACAGCCCATGACTACGGCACGGATCCAACCGTCGGGCACTGGGATTTCCGTTGGGTTCACGCTGCGATCCCTGAATCGTGGGTGGGACTGATCAATTGGCCCGAGCCCAGCCCGGGGATCCGGGTTCTTCAACTTCCGTCCCATCGTTGGCGGCTGGTGTGGGATGCCTTCGGCCGCCTCCATCGCCATCTCGGCCGCCGGCACAGGCATGCCATGACGCTGGCCTATGCTACCCTCGCCGAGGTCCTGCTGCTCTGTGATGTCAGTCCAGCGCGGGAGGACGACGCGCGGATCCGCCTCGCCTGCCAGCACGCGCTCGACCATCTTGCCGAGCCGCTGACGGTCGCGGCACTGGCGAGGGCCGCTGGGATGTCAGAGGTGCGCTTCGCCCATTGCTTCAAGGACGAGATGGGGCTGCCGCCCCGGCGCTGGCTGGAGCGTCAGCGTCTTGATCGGGCGGCTGTGCTGTTGGCGGATGGAACGCTCGCGGTGGCTGCCGTAGCGGCTCTCTGCGGCTTCCCTGACCCATTCCATTTTTCGACCCGCTTCCGGCTTCGTTACGGCTATTCCCCGAAGCTCTGGCGTAACCGGATAGCGCGTCCCCCGAGACGCTGACGTGGATGGGCAGCCAGGCTGGTCCTGTTTTGGAACCGACGATCAGGGTTGTGTCGACAGTGCGGGACCGGGTCCAGGTGGGGCGGCGTTCAAGGCATGACGTCGAACACCAGCGCCAGGTCGGCATACCGTACCGACGTGTTGGTCATCTCGCCGAGCCATTTAATGGCGTCTTGCAGGCTCATGTCACGGACCTTCAGGGTGACGGATGAGTTGGCCGAGGACACGGCTGGCATGACGACCATGTTCGCACTGCTGATCTGGCCGAGGAAGGAGATGACGTCGGTCAGCGGGGTGTCCACGAAGTCGAAGGTGACGCGCCGTTCGAGCTCGGTGCGCATGCGTGCGTCCGCGGATGTGAAGTCGAAGGGTGCTGCAAGCGTGGTCATCATGACCGCGCTGTCGGCCTGGATGACGTACGCTGTGTCCCGCTGGACGCAGGTCGTGCCGGTGAGCCGGCCGATGTGTGCCAGGACATGACGCAACGTCATGCGTTGAACCCGCAGAGTGACCAGAGGTGTGGTGGCGTTCTGCAATTGGGGATCGATGATGAAATTGAGGCCGGAAACCTTTCGCATCAAGTCGATACAATCTGGCAGGCTGTTATCCTTGAAGTCGACGGTGATTAACTGGTCCATCCTATGGTCGAAGACGGATGGGGCCGGGATTGGCTGGACCGGAGCTGGCGTTTGCGGCGCATTATCGAGGACGGATGGGGTCGGGATTGGCTCGACCGGAGTTGGCGCTTGCGGCACAGCCGGTTCGGCGGTGATGACGGCGCTGGTGACTCCTACAGCGAGCAGCAGCGAGCCTGCCATCAGGGTGATGGTGGTGGGGGCGGCGAGGGTCATGGCGGTGGTGACTCCGGTGGCGAGGTTGACGGCGGTGGCCGAAGGCGTGGCGCTGAGTGACAGGGCGATCGAGGTGGTGGCGCTTGCGCCTACGGACGTCGCTGCGTTGCCTTCGCTGGCCAGCAAGGTGAGCAGGGCCGGCGCACTCAAGGCAATGCCACGTTGGGAGAGCAGGCTGCGCAGGGTGGCTAGGCCGCGGCTGACCAGTTGGTAGGCGTTGTCGCGGCTGACGCCCAGGGCCGTCGCCACCTCGTCGGCCGATCGGTCGGCAAGGAATTGCATGCTGACCGCTACGCGTTGCCGTTCAGGCAGTTTCGCTAAGCATTCGTCGAGGTGGTCGAGGGCCTCGGGCCGGATGCCTGGGTCAGATGCATTCGTCTGTGTCGATTGCTGTTCGGCCAAGCGCCTCCGCCGTGCGCCACGTTGCGCCCTGCGACAGACATTCCACGACACCCGCAACAGCCAGGCGACCAGTGACGGGGCTCGGGCCGCCGGTCCGGGGCGTCGTGCCAGGACCAGGAATACCGCTTGGATGCAGTCCTCGACCTCGTTGGCGGGGGCTTGGCGCAGGCAGGCCGCGCGTACTACGCCTTGGTGACGTGCCACCAGCACGGCGAAGGCCTCGCGGTCTCCACCGCGGAAGGCGGCGAGCAGTTGGTCATCGGGGGTATCGTGCATAACAACCTCCTATCCCCGGTCGCGGCCCGGGTCTGACAGTCAGATTTTTACTCCGGTGGTCAGAAGTGGCCTGCTCTGTCACTGCCCCATTCACATAACGATGGTATCATTCTCGAAATTATGTGCGCAAAAGCCGATGATGCCACCCATGATGGTCGAAGCACCTATGGAACAAAGCAATAGCATGTATTGGCCAATTCCAACAGCCATTGCGTATTCCCCACCCGCCGGACCTGCCAAGCCACCATTCCACAGCACCAGGTACAAAACGAGATAGGCCACATTCACAACCGTGCCGAATAGCATGCCAGTTAAAATTCCAGACTTCACGTGAAGAATCACATATGACAAGACCATCCCCGGAATGAGTCCGCAGAGGATGTATGAAACACCAAGCCGTAATGCGAACATGATCAAAAATGAAATCGTCAACATCCCTATAACGCCAGCACAGTAAACGCTGATTTTGAATTTCCGCGATCTCGTGCGATATTTTTCAATCCTCCGACGTGTATCTTCCGCTTTCTTCAGCCTGTCCCTTTCAATATCGTCCAAGCTCTTACCGTAATACATAATTGACCTTACGTAGGGATCACCGATCCGGCGAAACCGGATGGAGTTCAATGTCCAGGACGGTATCAGTCTTATCAGGAAGGTAGCGCTGCACCTGCTCGAAGTAAGGGAGATCGAGGCCCGGGGTCACGAAGGAATGGCCGCTGTAGGCCTGATCGCTGGCGTTCCACGGGACATAGGTCTTCCGCGCACCTGGCCATGCATTCACGCGAGGTAGCGGGAAAAGTCGTACACGGCTCCCGCGTAGGCCGCCTTGCTCCGTTGCGGATGACGTTTGTCGGCAACATGCGGGTAGTCGGGATGGTGCCAGTCGAGCAGCGAATAGTAGAGTCCGACGCGCAGGCCTTCGGCGCGGAAGGCGTCGAGGAATTCCCGCACCAGATCGCGCCTGGCCGGGGTGTCCGTCGCCTTGAAGTCGGTCAACGCCGAGTCGAACAGACAGAAACCGTCGTGATGCTTGGCGGTCATGACGGCATACTTCATGCCGGCCTTCTTGGCTGCCTGGACCCAGGACCTGGGATTGAAATCGACCGGATCGAAGACCTTGGCATAGGCCGCGTAGGTTGCGCGCGGGGTCTGTTCGACGCTGTCGGCCCAGCAGTCCCGGGCAGGGATCGCGTAAAGGCCCCAATGGATGAACATGCCGAAGCGGGCCAACGTCCAGCGCCAGGCGGTTCGCGCCTGGCGCTGGACGTTGGCGGGGGATGGACTGGCCGACAGGTTTGGATGTCCCTCGTCGGTAGTGACCGGCATGCCTTACTTCCCTTCGCTGAGCACGCGCACCCGGCCCAGGCAGTAGCGCTCATCGGCATCGCTGACCGCCAACTGCACCTTCAGCAGGAATGCGGATTTCCCCTGCACGGCGGGGGTCAAATCGACATAGCTGGAAGGTAGATCGTCAAGCTGCTGGGAATAGCAGTTCTGCCAGGTGTTGTCGAATTGGCCGCAATTGGTCCAGGTGGCGCCATCATCCGTGCTGACCAGGAAGGTGACGCGGCTGGAATCCTCGAAGGCGCGCGCGGCGAATTCGACCGCGGTGCCGGCGAGGGGACGATCGCTGGTGATGCGATAGACGATGTTACCCGGCCGATAGGCCTGGGTCGGCCGCATCAGACGTTTGACCACGTTGTAGAGGTAGTTGGGTTCAGGCTTGTGCGGTTTCACGTCGACACCCTCGACGCTAACCGCCCGGCTCTTCCACGCCTCGTCGGTGGTCTTGACGTAGTCCTCCTCGAACAGCGTGCGATAGGGCTGCTTGATCGACATCAGTCGCATGCTGCCTCCGGCCTCAGCATAGG
>JBILDK010000459.1:0-2842 GCA_044352625.1 Planctomycetota bacterium | reverse complement strand
CAGTGCGTTCACCCGTAGGGTACGCGGATACAACGCTGCAACTCACGGTGTCGAAACCATCAACTGCGGTTTTCGGGTTCAATGTGGGAGGACATGGCTCCTTGATTCAGCCTCATAACGCAGTGGGTGGTGGAGAGGCAAAGCCATCAGCCCTGTCCACCGAGCGCCTCCTGGGTGCAGCTCTAGGTCGCTGTAAGAGGCTGTTCCCCACCCACTACCCCCCACCCCCTGCGACAGGCAGATTCAGGCCAGCTTTGACCTGCATCCGTGTGCCCGTGATAACAACCTGGTGACTTGACGGGCGTCGTTCGGCCCCTACAAGTTCCCTCCCCCACGGGAAAGGTCTCTCTCATGCCTCGCGTCTGTCATTTCACTGGTAAGCACACGTCATCTGGCTGGACCCGCGCCGAAAAGGGTAAACGCCGCGACGGTGGTGTGGGCAACAAGATCAAGGGTCGCTCAAAGCGGCTAGTCAAGCCCAACCTCAAGAAGATCCGCTGCATCATCGAGGGCGAGATCAAGAGTGTTTACGTCAGCACCCGGGCGATCAAGCGCGGCCTCGTCGTGAAGCCGTACCGTGTCGCCGCCGAGACCAAAGCCGGCAAAGCCTGAATACGCTGCGGGAAATGCTTCCCGCATGCCTGGCGCCGTGGCGGAGCGGCTACGCAGCGGATTGCAAATCCGTGTACTCCGGTTCGAATCCGGACGGCGCCTCCAAGCACAAACCCCAGCAAATTGCTGGGGTTTGTGCTTGGAGAGGTGCGATTTTTTCTCTCAAAGCCGAGCTATGATGGATATAGGGAAGGGCGGTGGGGATAGGTTGCCGCGAGGCGCGTCTGCACGGTACCTGGTATCGCTGCCCTTACACTTTAATCGTCGGGCCGGATTCCGTGACCATGTTCACTCCGGCATGCTTGGATACGGGGGTGACAATTACCACCGCAGGTAGCTATGTGCTGCGACTGACGGTCAGCGATTGGCAATTCACCACCAGCGACGACGTCACGGTCAGCGTAGCCGCCGCCCCGACCCCATCTACGTCAACTCAGATGCCCCCGATCACCAGCGGCGGTGATAACGGTGCGGCAGACGGCCCAGGAGTGGTGTTATCCGGTATGGCGATGGCCCTGCATTTGCGGCGCCGCGTCCTTACGGCTGGTCGGACGCGGTGGATGGTCATGAGGGCAGTTGATGGTTGATGGTTCCGACACCGTGAGTTGCGGCGTTGTATCCGCGTACCCAACGGGAGAACGCCACCGGCACTGAAAAACCGTGGCTCGAAACCATGAACCACTCACTATGAACCATCATATGCGACCGTGGGTTCACTGTTGAGTAGGGGGTCCTGGCCGGCGACTTCCCCAAGGTCTCCTGGTTGTTGGCCGAGATCAGGTGCATCGCTAAGAATGCCGTGGGCAATGGCAGCTTGATTTAGGCAAAGGCCGCCCCGTTCGACACCGAGGTCTGCCGACCGCGGCCACCGCACGCGAAGCTGCGCCGTCCAGGTAACGCATACCCGCCGGCATGCCAACATCGCTGGCACACGTCCGTCGCTCTGCGCCTGTCGATATGACCCTGCAAAACGTGGTTGGTGGTTGGGGCCCGCATCGCAGCACGTTGCGCTCCTGGTATCAGACACTGGATGGGTGATCCGCAGTGGCGTCGCAATGCATTGACTCCCAACCAGCAGAACCCAACCACCAACCACCAACTGCGCGAGGCGGGATTACGGTTCGAAATGTCATCAGCTCAGTCGTGGCACAAGCGGACACATCAACCACAGAGCTTCACGTTGGTTGCTCCATTGCGTCAGGGCGCCATCTATGGGCCAGTGGAAAGGGCCAAAAAAACCCTGCAAGTCATTGACTTGCAGGGGGTTCCTGGTGCCCGGGAAAGGACTCGAACCTTCACGCCCGTGAAGGCGCTAGAACCTGAATCTAGTGCGTCTGCCAATTCCGCCACCCGGGCAGGTGGGAGGGCTGGAAGATAAGAAGAAGGTTGAAATGATCAAGAGGGGAATGGAGGAGCGATGGGCTGGAAGCCGTCTGCGGATTTAGTGCATGTCGTGGCGTCCACCTGGACACGGGATTGGACGTATCACCGTTATGGATCAGTCCAGCTTTCCGCGGCCATTCGCGCCAGTCCAACGCGAACCGTGGTCTTTGCGCTGTGGCACCATAGCCTCCTGAGTTTAGTGGGTGGCTTTCCTGCTCATGGGCATCTCAAGGTCGCGGCTCTCGCTAGTCTGTCCGGTGATGGCGCGATCATCGCCAATTATCTTGATCGGATCGGTATACGCACGGTTCGTGGCTCAAGCAGTCGCGGTGCGGCCCAGGGTGCCAAGGCGGTGCTCGAGGCATTGCGCGACGGCTACCATGTGGCCATCGCGGTTGATGGCCCCCGCGGTCCAGCCCGTCAACCCAAGCTCGGCGTTCTTGAGCTCGCGCGGATTTGCGGTGTACCCATTGTCCCGGTGGCGAGCCGGGCCAGCCGCGAACTGCGTTTCCGCTCGTGGGACCGATTCCGGCTTCCCTGGCCACGGGCTCATCTCGCATGGGCCTTTGGTGCCCCGCTCAGCTTCACGCAGGAATTCGTCCCTGGTGCTGCCGTACTTGCAGCCCGACAACGCCAGCTCGCCACTGCCCTGGACGACCTGGAAGCGAGCATGGCCACCAGGATTGGCGCACGTGATCGTTATCCCGCAGGTCGGCTGCTGGACTGGCGCCGAACCCCGATGACGGGGGTTGACGACCCGACCTCCGCGCTATAGTCCCATCCCGCCTGCGCTGGTAGCTCAATTGGATAGAGCAACAGACTACGGATCTGTAGGTTAGAGGTTCGA
>JBILDK010000458.1:0-2846 GCA_044352625.1 Planctomycetota bacterium | reverse complement strand
CGATCGAAGCGCTCAACGTCGATGCCGCGGTCCACGGCATCATCCTCCAAGCGCCGCTGCCCGAGGGCTTCGACCCGTTCCAGGCCCAGGCGCGCATCTCGCCCGACAAGGATGTCGAGGGCGTCAATCCTGCGAATCTCGGTCTGGTACTGGCCGGACGTCCGGCCCTGGCACCGTGTACCGCGCTGTCTGCGTTCGCCCTGGCGCAAGAGGCCCTCCCCGACCTCAAAGGCGTCGAGGCCGTGGTGGTGGGCGCGTCCACCATCGTCGGCAAGCCGGTGGCCCAACTGCTGCTCGCCGCCGGGGCCACCGTGGCGGTATGCCACATCCTGACCCGCGATCTGGCCCTGCACACGCGCCGCGCCGAGCTGCTGGTGGTGGCCGCGGGCAAGGCCGGGCTGATCCGCAGTGAACACGTCAGACCCGGCGCGGTGGTGGTCGATGTCGGCATCAATCGCCGCACCGGTCCCGATGGCAAGGTCCAGACCGTGGGCGATGTGGATCCCGCTGTGGCCGAGGTCGCTGGCGCGTTGACACCAGTGCCGGGCGGCGTCGGGGCGATGACCACCACCATCCTGCTCGAATCCACGGTGGACGCGGCCGAGCGCCTCGCCGCGGCGGTTGGTGCGATCGACGGCGCAGCCATCGCGCGCCTGCTCGGCGGGCTCGAACTGCCTGCTGGCGCTGCCGACCGCGTGGCGACACTGCTCGCCCGCCACCTCGTCGGCCTGCCCGCTGCGGGGGCGGTGCGCGCGCCGCTCGAGCGCCGCCTCGCCGCCATCAGCGGGGGCGGCGGCGCGCTGCTGCTCGATGGCGCCATGGGCACCGAGCTGATCGCCCGCGGCATCCCCTGCGAACGCGTGCTCGCCGCCAATCGCGACCAGCCCGAGTCGGTGCTGGCGGTGCACCGCGCCTACCGCGAGGCCGGGGCACGGGTGCTGACTGCCAACACCTTCGGCGCCAACCGCTATCGCAGCGGTGCCGAGGCCGCCATCCTCGCCACCCTCGGCGTGCGCCTGGCCCGTCAGGCTGGCGGCGGCGAGGCCCTGGTGCTGGGCTGCCTCGGACCCCTCGGCCTGGTGGTGGGCGCCGATCTCGACGCCGCAGAAGCCGAGAACGCCTTCGCCGAGGTTGCCCAGGCCATGGCCGATGCGCTGGTGGATGGCTTCATCCTCGAAACCATGGGCTCGACCCGCGAGGCCGCTGCGGCCCTTGCCGCCTGTCGCCGGGTCAGCCGCCTGCCGGTGATCGCCTGTCGCCATGTCGAGCGCGCCGATGCGACGGAACTGGCGGAGTTCGCCGCAGCGATGGAGGCCGGCGGCGCAGCGGCGGTGGGCCTGAACTGCGGCGCCGGGCCGCGGTTGATGCTGCCGGCGGTACGCCTGCTGGCGGCGGCCACACGCCTGCCGGTAGCGGCGCGACCCAACGCCGGCCATCCCACCCACGCCGATGGCGCGTTCCGCTACCACCTGCGCCCGGCGTGGCTGGTCGAACAGGCCGAAGCCATGCTCGCTGCCGGCGTCGGCATCATCGGTGGATGCTGTGGCGTCGGTCCGGCTCACATCCGCTCGCTCCAGATCCTCGCCGGACGGACACTCGGCCCGCGCCCGGCGACGGTCCCCGCCACCGCCGCCCCGTTGCCGGGCGCGCCGCATCCACTGCTCGCCGCCTTCGCTGCTGGTCAATTCCCGGTTTTCGCCTGGATGCCCGGCCGCCAGGCCGGCAGCGATGACGCAGGTCTGGGCCGGCTCGCCGCCGCCGGAGCCAACGCCGTCGGACTGCTCGCCGGCTGGCCCGGGGCCAGCCGCGGCCACCGCCTGGCCGCCCGCCTGCGCCACGCCCAGGATGCAGCGGCACGGCCAGCCGTGCTCGACCTCATCGCCGGAGAATGTCCGCTGCGCGAAGCCGAAGAACGCCTGCTCGCCGCGCACCTGCTCGGCCTGCGGACGGTGGTCGTGGATGCAGGCGTGTTCGGCGGCACCGCCGACCCGCTGACCATGCTGCGATTGGTGACTGCTCTCAACGCCGGCCGCTCACTGGCCGGCGCCCGGCTTGAGGAGGCCACCGCGTTCGCCCTCGGCGTGCGCGTGCGCGCCGACGATCAGCGCCTGGCCGAGTACGCCACGGCCGGCGCGAACTTCGTCTGCCTGCAACCGGTGTACGAAGCAGCTCGCTTCCGCACCTTCGTCGAGGCCTACCGCCTCGACCTGCCGCTGGTGGCCGATGTGCTGCTGCTGCCTGACGCCGCCACCGCGGCTGAACTCGACAACGAACTGCCGGTACTGGCGGTGCCGGAACGCCTCAAGGAGCGCCTCGCCCGCGATCCCGACGAGGATCTGCGCGGTGTGCAGCGCTTTCTTGATCGCTGGCGCGGGCGCCTGAGCGGAATCGGCGTGCTCACCGCCGACGGCCGCACTGCCCAGGCCGAAGCACTGATCCGTACGGTCAAGATGGCGGTCTGAGCTGAGGTCGGCCGTGCTCCCCTTGATTGTCCCAATCATCGTGGGGCAGTCGCGCCGGGGGGGGCTCCTGGCTCGCGGCGATGGCTTCGTCCACCTCATCCCGCGGTAGCCCTACCCCTGGACTGCTGGGCAGTGGCGTGCGTTGGCGCTCGCGCAGCCATTGGATGCGGGCAGTGATCGCAGTCTTGTCGTGGCGGAAAGGCGAGGTCCCCGAGCGTGGCGCGGCGGCCGCGGCTTCGGCTGCGTCGATGGCCGAAAAGACATCGACCGCAGCCTCGGGATTGAGTGCCGGCAACGGCGTACCCAGGGCCACCCGCACCTCTCGCTGGGTGATGCCGTCGCCACCTGCGGACTGCTGAGCGCGCAAGGCGCGCAAGTTGCGCA
>JBILDK010000064.1:0-9756 GCA_044352625.1 Planctomycetota bacterium | reverse complement strand
GCCGCCATCGTTGGTGTACTGGCCGTTGACGAAGCTGAAATAGGTCTCGCCGTAGGTGTGGGTGTGGGTGAAGGCGAATTCGAGCTTGGCCTCCTTGTGGTGGAAGACCGGGTAGTGGACCTCCTCCTCGCCGATCTCGTGGGCGAGCAGGTCGGCGATGCCGCCCTTCGAGGTGAAGACCTGGCCGTTGTAGCTGATCGACAGCCCGGCGTTGAGGTAGCAGTAGTAGCTCAGGCGCTTGGTGATGTACTCATCGTGCCAGACGTAGGTCTTGAAGATCTCCTCGTCGGGGGTGAAGGACACCAGGGTGCCGTCCGGCTCCTTGGTGCGGCCCTCCTCCTCGTCCACCAGCTTGCCGCGGCGGAAGGCGGCGCGCTTGAAGCGGCCCTCGCGGTGGCTGATGACCTCGAACTCGCTCGACAGGGCGTTGACCGCCTTGGTACCAATACCGTTCATGCCCACGGAAAACTGAAACACATCGTCGTTGAATTTGCCACCGGTGTTCACCTGGCTGACGCAGTCCACCACCTTGCCCAGGGGGATGCCGCGGCCATGGTCGCGGATGGTGACGGTCTTCTCGTCGCGGGTGATGGTGATGACCTTGCCCGCCCCCATGATGAACTCGTCGATGCCGTTATCGACCACTTCCTTCATCAACACATAGATGCCGTCAGCCGGGTTGGTACCATCGCCCAGACGGCCGATGTACATGCCCGTGCGCAAGCGGATGTGCTGGAGCGGATCCAGCGTCGTGATCGAGCTCTCGTCGTAGGCCTTCTGTTTCGCCATGTGGGTATCCGTTCCGGGGCGGAACGGTGTGGCCTCGGATCCGGCGCGTCAAGCCTGGGCTGGTCCCGGGCGCCGCCGGTCCCACCACTCCAGGCGTTTGGCAATGTCCTTTTCATAGCCAAATGGGCCAGGAACGTAGAATTGGCGGTCGGCGAGGACCTCCGGCAGGCAGCGCTGGCCGGCGAAGTGCTCGGGCGTGTCGTGGTCGTACACGTACCCGGCCCCGTAGCCCTGCTCCTTCATAAAGCCGGTGGGGGCGTTGCGCAGGAATAATGGCACCGGCGCGCCAGGATGCTCGCGAACCGCCGCCGCCGCCGCGAAATAGGCCTTGGTGGTGTTGGATTTGGGCGCCGTGGCGTTGTAGATCACCGCCTGGCTGAGGGGATAGATCGCCTCGGGCATGCCCAGGTTGGCCGCGGCGGTCAGGGCCGAGGTGGCCACCACCAGGGCCTGGGGATCAGCCAGACCCACATCCTCGCAGGCGAAGATCACCACGCGACGGGCCACGAAGACCGGGTCCTCACCGGCTTCGAGCTGCCGCGCCAGGTAGTAGAGAGCCGCCT
Organism: Planctomycetota bacterium; assembly: GCA_044352625.1. GTDB lineage: Bacteria > Planctomycetota > UBA11346 > UBA11346 > UBA11346 > JAKLKR01. Next base: position 8,404 of record JBILDK010000064.1, on the reverse strand, counting down.
GCACATCGCTGGCACGCATGCTCTTGATGAAGGCGCTGGCCACGTCGTAATGGTGTTCGCCCGCCCGGTCGTGGTCCGCCACCGGCGCCGAGGCCACCGCCGCCACGTGGGCCGCGGTGATCGGACCCTGGGCCAGGGCGTGGGCCCCATCGAGCAGGATCAGCAGGCGCCGGCCGTCACCACAGCACAGGCGCAGCAGGGCGTCCTCGGCCGCGGGGTCGAGCACCAGATCCGGCAGACCCTGGGGATGGGTCCGCGCGCGGGCGATCAGCCCTGCCAGGGCATCGCGGTCGAGGGCCTCCAGGGCGAAGGCGCGACAGCGGCTGACCAAGGCCTTGTTGACGCTGAACGAGGGGTTTTCGGTGGTGGCGCCGACGAAGGTGATGGCCCCGGATTCGACGTGGGGCAGCAGGGCGTCCTGCTGGGCCTTGTTGAAGCGATGGATCTCGTCGATGAACAGCAGCGTGCCCTGGCCCAGTGATTTGCGCGCGCGGGTCTCGTCGAGCACCGCGCGAAGCTCGGGCAGGCCCGCCAGCACTGCGCTGAACGGGGCGAAGTGCAGTCCAAGGCGCGCCGCCAGCAACCGCGCCAACGTGGTCTTGCCGCACCCCGGCGGCCCCCACAGCAGCAGCGACGGCAGCCGCCCACCGGTCAGCAGGCGCGAGAGGACTCCATCCGGACCCAATAGGCGGGGCTGGCCCACGATGTCATCGAGGGACGCGGGGCGCAGGCGTTCGGGGAGCGGGACGGGATGGATCACGGCGGGGAGCATCGGGGGGCACACCGCTTCCGAAAGTGCGGAGGTCCGTACCGACGACCGGACGACCGGACGACCGGACCTGCTGTCTGCTCCCTTGTATCCCCCGCCAACCCCCTATGGTTCGCCGCCTTCGCGCGGGGGAGCGATCAACGCCCGCCCCCCGGGCTCACCAATGACCTACCTTAGGGAGCGTCCCATGTCGACTACTTCACCTGAACGCAAACTCGAACTCGCCAAGCAGTTCGGTGGCTCTGAAAAGAACACCGGCTCGACCCAGGTGCAGATCGCGCTGCTCACCGAGCGCGTCAACCACCTGACCGAGCACCTCAAGGGCCACAAGAAGGACTTCCACAGCCGTCGTGGTCTCCTGCTCATGGTCGCCCAGCGCCAGAAGCTGCTGAAGTACCTCAGCAGCAAGGATATCGGCGCCTACCGCGCGATCACCGAGCAGCTCGGCATCCGTCAGAAGATTTGACCCGTCGTCCTGCCACCCGCGCCATCCGGCGCGGGTGGCAGGCATTTGACATCATTCCAGCCGCACCCTGAATTCGCCTTCCCCCACGACCACCGTGCTTGCACGACGGCCCTGCGGTAAGGCCCAGGAACGGCGCCCGCCCACTACACCAGGATCATCCCATGGATCGCGCCCAGAGCCTTCAGGCCCTCAATATGCACAAGCACACCGTCGAGTTCACTCTCGGTGGTCGTACCATTTCGATCGAGACCGGCTACCTCGCCAAGCAAGCCAATGGTTCGGTGGTGGTGCGTTGCGGCGAGACCTACGTGTTGTCCACGGTGTGCGATGGGGACCCCCGGCTCGGCCTCGACTTCTTCCCGTTGACAGTTGACTACCGCGAGAAGCACTACGCTGCTGGCCGCATTCCCGGCAATTTCTTCCGCCGTGAGCAGCGCCCCAGCGACCACGAGACCCTCATCTCGCGCCTCACCGACCGCCCCTTGCGCCCTTTATTCGCCGCTGGGTACAAGCGCGACACCTCGTGCCAGTCGGTCGTGATCTGCCACGATCAGGAAAACCAGTCCGACGTGCTCTCGATGGTTGGCGTATCCGCCGCCCTGTGCATCTCCTCGATCCCCTTCGACGGTCCCATTGGCGCCGTGCGCATTGGTCAAATCGATGGCAAGCTTGTGATCAACCCGACCGCCAGCGAGAAGCTGCTCAGCAGCCTTGACCTGATCGTGGCCGGCACCACTGACGCGATCACCATGGTCGAATGCGGCGCCAAGGAAGTCAGTGAAGCCCTGATGGTCGAGGCCCTCAGCCTCGCCCACCAGCAGATCAAGACCATCTGCGCTGCCATCAAGCAACTGGTCGCCAAGATCGGCAAGCCCAAGATGGTGGTTGAGACCCCCGCGGTCAGCCCGTGGATCGCCAAGATCCTCGTCCACAGCGCCGAGATCCGCGCTGCCCTGCTCACCCCGATCAAGCACCAGCGCTACGCCAACGTCAAGGCGGTGCGTGATAGCGTCGTAGCCAAGGTCACCGAGGGCATCGCCGACGCCGCCGAAAAGGCCAAGGCTGAAGCCGATGCCAAGGCTGCCTTCGGCGATGCCAAGGACGTGGTCTTCCGCGACCTCATCCTCGACGGCAAGCGCGTCGACGGCCGCGACACCAAGACCGTACGCCCCATCGTCATCGACCTCGATGTGCTGCCCCGCGCCCACGGCTCGGTGGTGTTCACCCGCGGCGAGACCCAGGGTCTGCTCACCTGCACCCTCGGTACCTCGGAAGACGAGATGCTGATCGACGGGCTGCACCCCAAGTACAACGATCGTTTCCTGCTCCACTACAACTTCCCCGGCTTCTCGGTTGGTGAAGTCGAGAAGCGCGGCAGCCCCGGCCGCCGCGAAGTCGGCCACGGCGCCCTGGCGCGCCGCGCCTTGGCCCAGGTCCTGCCCAAGCAGGAAGAATTCCCCTACACTGTCCGCGTGGTCAGCGACATCCTTGAATCCAACGGCTCCTCGTCGATGGCCACGGTGTGTGGTGGCTCGATGGCCATGATGGCTGCCGGCGTGCCCCTCTCCGCCCCGGTCGCGGGCATCGCCATGGGTTTGGTGAAAGAGGGCGACCGCTACGCCATCCTCACTGATATCCTCGGCGACGAAGACCACTACGGCGACATGGACTTCAAGGTGTGCGGCACCAGCAAGGGCATCACCGCCTTGCAGATGGACATGAAGATCGCGGGCATTAGCGCCCAGATCATGGGCGAGGCGCTGGAACAGGCCCGCCAGGGCCGCGTCCACATCCTCGGCAAGATGGCCGAGGCGATCACCACCGCACGCAATGACCTCTCGAAGTATGCCCCGCAGATCATCCAGGTGCAGATCGACCCCGAACTGATCGGCAAGATCATCGGCAAGGGCGGCGAGACCATCCGCCGCATCCAGGAGGAGACCGGCTGCAAGCTCAACGTGGACGACGATGGCATCATCACCATCGCCTCGCCCGACGGCTCGGCCATCGATGCCGCCAAGCGCTGGATCAAGGACCTCACCACCATGCCCGAAGCCGGCAGCGTCTACGCTGGCAAGGTGACTTCGGTGAAGGAGTTCGGCGCGTTCGTCGAATTCATGCCCCAGACCGAAGGCCTGGTCCACGTCAGCGAGTGGGACTGGATGCGCATCAACGACATGAGCCAGGTCGCAAAGGCTGGCGACGTAGTCCAGGTCAAACTGGTTGAAGTCGATCAGCGCACCGGCAAGTTCCGCCTCTCGCGCAAGGCGCTGCTGCCCCAGCCCGAAGGTTTTGTCGAGCAGGCTGCGGCCCACGGTGAGGGCGGCGGTGACCGCGGCCCGCGCCGCGATGATCGCGGTCCCCGCCGTGATGATCGCGGCCCCCGGCGCGACGACCGCGGCCCCCGGCGCGACGATCGCTGAGATTGATATCTGGTCGGCGCCTGCGGGCGCCGACCCATCCTGCCCGGATGGCGGAATTGGCAGACGCAGCGGATTCAAAATCCGCCGCCCTCTAAAGGCGTGTGGGTTCGAGTCCCACTCTGGGCACGACATACATGGTGGTTGGTGGTTGGTGGTTGGTGGTTGGGTGGATCAGCATCGTTCACAGGCTGTACTCCGATCATCAAACTACCGGTCCTGACCGCCCCTCGGCCCAACCACCAACCACCAACCACCAACCACACCATCATGGCCAAATCCCCCATTCGCGTCGCCGTCACCGGCGCCGCCGGTCAGATCTGCTACTCCCTGCTGCCGCGCATCGCCAGTGGTGAAATCTTCGGCAAGGACCAGCCGGTCGTTCTGCAGTTGCTCGAAGTCCCGGTCGAGAAGGCCCAGGCCGCGCTGAAGGGCGTTGCCATGGAACTCGACGACTGCGCCTTTCCGCTGCTGCAAAACATCGTCTGCACCGACGCCATGGACGTGGCCTTCAAGGATGCCAACTGGTGCCTGCTGGTGGGCAGCAAGCCCCGCGGCCCGGGCATGGAGCGCGCCGACCTGCTCAAGGACAACGGGAAGATCTTCATTGGCCAGGGGAAGAGCATCGACGCCGTGGCCGCTGATGACTGCCGCGTAGCGGTGGTGGGCAACCCCTGCAACACCAACTGCATGATCGCCGCCGCCCAGGCCAAGCGCCTGCCCAAGGAGCGCTTCACCGCGATGACGCGCCTCGACCAGAACCGCGCCTACACCCAGATCGCGCGCAAGGCCGGCGTGCCGGTGACCGCGATCCACGACTTGGTGATCTACGGCAACCACTCGCCCACCATGTTCAGCGACTTCACCAACGCCAAGATCAATGGTGTGCCCGTGACCACGGTCATCACCGACCACGCGTGGCTCAAGGACACCCTGCTGCCCACCGTGGGCAAGCGCGGCGCCGCCATCATCGAGGCCCGGGGCGCGTCCTCGGCGTTCTCCGCCGGCAATGCCCTGATCGACCACGTCAAGGCGCTCTCGACCGTGGGCACCACGCTGCACAGCATCGCCGTGTATCAGGACGGCAAGACCTACGGCTTCGCCGAAGGCATCTGGGCCAGCGTCCCGGTGCGCACCACCGCCCCCGGCACCTACGCCATCGACCGCTCGTTCAGCCACGACGACTTCGCCAAGGCCAAGATCAAGGCCAGCAACGATGAGCTTGTCGGCGAGCGCGATACGGTGAAAGAACTGCTTGGCTGAATCCAACATGCACCTGAGCGTCGCCCTGAACCCCGCGCTTTGCGGCGAGGTGAACTTCGCCCCGATTGGTTGAGGTCGGTTGGGATACGGACAGCCGCCCGTATCCCAACATGGCAGCCAACCAGCGGCGGGGCAAAAAAACATGAAAATGGGGGGGCCTGGTGGATGAGTTGGCGCCAGACCGGCTACAAGGTTTAAGGATCCGAGATACCCATAGTGTAGGCACAAGCCGGAAGCTGGCGCCCGCCCCCTTTCCTGGGGTGGGACGGCACCTTCGCTGGCTCCCGCTCGGTGAACTCACAAAACGATAAAACCCCGGATTTATCCGGGGTTTTATCTTTGGTACTCCCAGACGGATTCGAACCGTCGTTCACGGACTGAGAATCCGTTGTCCTAGGCCTCTAGACGATGGGAGCGCGAGACGCCAACATACGCTTAGGACAGGGGAGGAATTATGGACCAGAGTCTGGATTGTCAACCCTTGCAGTAATCCTCTTGAGGGTGAGTCGTGTCGAGACTTGGCGGCGAGGATCGCCGCCCGCGTCGCACAATGCTTGGTCGAGAACCGGGGTGAGGGCATCGGCCACGGCGGCTTCGTCACAGATGACATGACGCACTCCGGCGGCGCGCAGCAGGTCGCATTGCGCGAGGAACGGACTGCGGGCCACAATCACCAGCAGTGGGTCCAGTTCGTGCAGGCGACGAGCCACCAGGGCCGAGGTGTCGGCGATGGGAAATGTCAGCACCACCAGTACCGGGCGGTGGCCGAGGGTCGGCAGCCAGTCGTCCATGTCTTCGATGCGGCCGAGATGGCAGGTGATGCCGGTGATTCCCTCCCACGGGTCGAGCAGCCGGCGGTTGCGATCCACCAGCAGCAGCGGATGGCCACGGCTACGCAGGGCCGCGACCACGGTGTTGCCGATCGGGCCGAGACCCGCCACCACCACGGTGTCACCGAGAGCGCTCACCGCTTCGAGCGGACTTCGCGGCAGGAAGCGCACTGCCAGCACGGTGAGAAACGGGGTCAGCGCCAAGCCCAGACAGGTCACCGCGATGGCCAAGTTATACAGATGCTGAAGGTGCGGATCGGTGGTGCCGCCAAAGGCCGCGCCGGCGATGATGAAGCTGAACTCACCGAAACTGCCCACCAGCAGGCCGGCGCCGAGGGCCGTGCGCGCGCGCATTCCGGCGAGGCGCAGGGCCACTGCGGCGAGGACCACCTTGGCCACCACCGATACCGCCAGGGCAACCACCACTTGCAGTGGATTCGCTGCCACAAAGGCGGGATCGAACAGCACGCCCATGGCGGCGAAAAACAGGATCGCCATGAGTCCCTGGAGAGGACGGACGCTGGCATGGACCGACTCGCGATGCCCGGTGCCGCCTAGGGCGAGGCCAGCGCAGAACGCGCCGAAGGCTGCGCCAAGGCCTGCGTGATCGGCCAACCAGGAGGCCCCTAGCGCCACCACCACGGCGAAGGCGACCTCGACTTCGGGCACCTGAAGACCTTTGAGACGGTCGATGAACAATCCGGCCAGAACCCGGCGGAACCACAAGGTGCCCAGTGCAAAGACCACCATGCCAGCGACGATCCACCACCAGGGCTTTGGCGCGGATGCCGGCAGAACCAGGGACAGCAGCAGCAGCATCGGTGCTACGCTGATGTCCTGAGCGAGGGACATGCTGACTGCCAGGCGACCTTCAGGCCGGTGGCGCATGCCGCGTTCATCGAGCCCGCGCAGGATGAACAGGGTCGACGACATGGCTAGGCAGCAGCCGATGGCCACCGCCGCTCCCGGCGACAGGCCCACCGCCATTCCGGCGAGGGTGCCTACCATCACGGTCAGACCGATCTGTACCGGGGCGCCGATGGCAAGCTGGCGCAACTGCGGGCGCAGCGCACGCAGGTCGAATTCCAGCCCGAGTGTGAACAGCAGCAGCACCGCCCCGATTTCGGCAAGGGGCGCGAGATTGGCGGGATTTACCGCTGAAAACGGCTCCCAGTAGCGGCCAATGGTGCCGAGTACCGCGCCGGTGAGCAGGTATCCGGCCAGGGCACCGGCGCGCAGACGATGCATGAGCACCACCAGCGGCAAGCCCACCGCGAGCAAGAGCAGCACCGCACCGAACAGGCCGTTGTCCACGTCGATCTCAGGCGATGTTTGCTGCCTGCTCCTTGAGCTGGTCGATGGCCACCTTGGCCTCGATCACCAAGGATTGCAGGGCCACATCGTTGGCCTTGGCCCCGGTGGTGTTGACCTCGCGGCTGATTTCCTGGAGCAGGAACTCGAGCCGGCGGCCAATGGCGCCACCTTCGGCAAGCAGTGAATCGAGGGCGGCGAGATGCGCAGCGAGGCGCACCAGCTCTTCGGTCACATCGATGCGCTCAGCATGGAGGGCGACCTCGCGTACCAGGATCTCGGGCGTAACCGCGGCCTGTCCGGCAAGCACCTCAAGCAGACGCTCGCGCAGGGATTCGCGATACCGGGCGGCACGCGTTGCGGCGACCTCGGCCATGCGCTGCGCCAGGCTGTGCAGCGTGGCTGTGTTTCCGCGCAGGGCGCTGGCCAGAGCCTCGCCCTCACGTGAGCGGGCGGCGAGCAAAGCGGAGAGAGCCTCGCGTAGGGCGGCGCGCACCAGGCCGCTCCAGTCTTCGTCGGGAGCATGGAAGGCCGGCATGAGCTGGGCTACGCCTTCCAGGGTCGGCGCAGGAGCCGCAACGCTGCGCGCCAGGTCGGCCAACTCGCGATAGGCCATGGTCAACCGCCGTGGATCCATGCCCAGGGCCCGCGAGGACTGGATCGCGAGGTGCGCGGTCACCGCGCCACGCCCCAGGGCGGTACGCAGTTCCTGGCGCAGCTCCTCTTCCAACACCACGTCGCGCAGGTCGCCGCGCACCACCACTTGGCAGTTCTTGTGATTGACCGCAGCGAGTCGCAACTCGACTACGCCGCGTCCGTCCGAAGCCCGGCCTTCACCGTAACCAGTCATGCTGATGATGACGCTCATATTACAGGCTCTCCGGCATGGCGTTGTTTTCGGTGCGCGACCGCGCCACCGAGCCAGGAGCGAACATGCTGGTGTCGCGACGGCGGCCGGTGGTCAGTTCTTCGGCGAGGATCGCGGCCATGCGTTCGACTGCACCGCCCGCGCCCAGCCGAGTACGGACCTCGGCCAGACCAGCCACGGTAGCGGCACGGGTCGGCCCTGCCCATTGCCGCAGCAAGTGCTGGGCGAGGCGTTCGGGGGTGAGTTGATCCTGCAGGATCTCAGGCAGCAGGCGGTGGCCGGCGACGATGTTGGGCAGCCCGACATGGTCGGTCAGGACCACGTGCCGCGCCACCCCGGCAGTGATGCGGTCAGCGCGATATGCGATGACATGGGGCAGGCCGCAGAGCGCGGCCTCGAGCGTCGCCGTCCCGCTCGCCACCAACCCGGCATGGGCGGCGCGGCACAATCCACGGAAGCCACCTTCGACCAGCGGGA
>JBILDK010000063.1:0-9771 GCA_044352625.1 Planctomycetota bacterium | reverse complement strand
TTTCCAGGCTGCGGCATCAGGGCCCTTCGCGACGTCGGTGCTGATGCATCGATAGCGGACCAGTGGCAACGCCGCCACCAACGCGGCGGCGGGATCCGCAGCGGTCGGAAGCACCGCACGGCCGCGACCGGTCCAGTCCCCCAGGCGTTCCAGATAGGTCACCTCGCCGGTCGCGCGATAGGCGGCATACACGCCGACCATCCAACGCGCCTCGCTGACCAGACGGGCCTCAGGCGCGGCCCGGTGCTGCTGCTGCCAGGCATCAACCAATGCGAGCACCGCCTGTGGTGAGGATCCATCAGCACCGGGAAGCATCTCCTGCCCGCTGCCGGGTCGACAGAGGATCATGGCGAGCATTACCATCAGGAGCAGGCGCATGTGGCCTCCTTGGTCACAAGGTGGATTATTCCGAGCTTACCTCGCTAACCAGCCGCCATCAACCGGATACACAGTTCCGGTGCAGTATGCTGCGGCGGGCGAAGCCAGGAATACCGTCATCCCCGCCAGATCCTGGGGTTCGCCCCAGCGCCCGAGCGGGATGCGGTCGATGATGGCTTGGTTGCGAGCCGGATCCTCGCGCAGGGCGGTGGTATTGTCGGTGGCCATGTAGCCGGGGGCGATGGCATTGGAGGTGATGCCGTGCTTGCCCAGTTCATTGGCCATGAGCTTGGTCAGTCCCGCCACCGCGCTCTTGGAGGCGGTGTAGCTGGGCACCCGGACGCCGCCTTGGAAGGACAGCATGGAGGCGATGGAGATGATGCGTCCCCCGCGCCCCTGGGCGACCATCCGCCGGGCAGCCTGCTGCGAGCCGTGGAAGACCGCGTCGAGATTGACCCGCATCACGTCATCCCAGTCCTTCTGGGAGAAATCCAGGAAATCAGCGCGACGGATGATGCCGGCGTTGTTCAGCAGGATGTCGACCCCGCCGAGCTGATCGCACGCTGCCTCGACCATGGCCCGGGCGGCATTGGCGCCCCCGCTCAGATCGCAGGCGCAACTGGCGGCGCGTCGGCCGAGGGCGCGGATGCGGGCGAGAGTTTCGACACTGTCGCCTATATCCACTGCCAGAACGTCAGCTCCCGCCTCGGCAAGGGCCACGGCCATGGCCTGACCGAGGCCGCGGCTGGCACCAGTCACGATGGCAGTGCGGCCATCGAGTCGGAAGAGATCGAGAAGAGGCATGTTGGTTCCTTGGCTGTCTTGGGTAAAGATGACCGGGAGGCCCCCATGGAGCCGTCCCGCTCAGATGATTCAGGCGAAGATCGAGGGATCGATGGGATCCATATCCGAGAATACTTGGTTTTCCCCGCCCATGCCCCATACAAACCGGTAGGCAGCGGTACCGACGCCGGTGTGGCACGACCACGAGGGCGACAACACCGCCTGCCGCTCCCGCACCACGAGGTGACGCGTCTCGTCGCCACGCCCCATGAAATGCATCACCATGGCCTGGGGCGGCAGATCAAAGTAGCAATAGATCTCGCTCCGCCGATCGTGGGTATGGGGCGGGAAGGTGTTCCATACCGAACCCGGCGCCAACTCGGTCACGCCCATCACCAGTTGGCAACTCGCCACACCGTCTGGATGGATGTACCGTCGCAGGGTCCGGCGGTTGGCATGGAGCGGATCGCCGAGCTCGGTGCATTGGGCGTCGGCGGCACGCACCAACACCGTGGGGTACGCGGCGTGGGCCGGATACGACAACAGGTACAATGCCGCTGGAGCTCCCGGGTCGACACTGGTGAAAGCAACCGCCTTACTGCCGCGCCCGACATACAGGCCATCCAGGCGTTCAAGACGATGGGCCGCCCCATCGACCGTGACCACCCCGGCTCCACCCAGGTTGATCACCCCCAGTTCGCGAGCGGCCAGCTGACCCTCGGGCAGCTGCAGGGGGCTGTCGGTCGGCATGGCCGCCCCCATCAAGGCACGGTCCAGGTCAGTTCGGACCATCCGCAGGCCCCCTGGCGCAAAAAGATCGTCGACCAGGAATCGGCTACGCAGCGCGGCGGTAGCAAGCGTGCGGTAGTCACAGTCCGCTGTGACCCGCCCTTGGATTGATTTGTTCATATGTGAACAATAGCGTTTTTCATCATTTTGTCAATAAACGGCCTATTTGAACCTATCCATGGATACGGATTCAATAATTTAAATAGACATAATTATATGCATTTAATTAATGTACATAATATTTATAGCGCCACTGTCGGGTCTGAATTCGTTAGGGCAATTTTCATCCCCTATTGAAACACAAATACCGCCCTTGAATTATCTCGATCTCTTTGTATGTTGCTGACCTCGTTGCACGTCATGTCCACCACCATCGACAACCTCGAGGTCAGCCGTCTCTGTCTCGGCACCATGTATTTTGGAACCACGGTTGCTGAGGATACCGCCACAGTGCTGCTGGATGCGTACGTAGACGCTGGCGGCACCTTCCTCGACACCGCCAACAAATACGCCAGCTGGGTGCCCGGCGGTCAGGGCGGCGAAAGCGAAGCCCTGTTGGGGCGATGGTTGCGCAGCCGTGGTCACCGGCATCGCTTGGTGATTGCGACCAAGCTGGGACTGGCCATGCCCGGCGTCGAGGCTGGCCTGCGTGCCCACCAGATCGAAGCCCAGTGCGATGCCTCCCTGAGGCGCCTGGGAATCGAGACCATCGACCTGCTCTACGCCCACGCCGATGACCGGCAGACGCCGTTGGCTGAGAGCCTGACCGCCTTTCATCGCCTGCGTCAAGCAGGGAAGATCCGCGCCATCGGGGCCAGCAACTATGCGTCTTGGCGCCTGACCCAGGCCAACTCCACGGCGGAGGCGATCGGCACCCCCCGCTTCGCCTGTCTGCAATTGCGCCATTCGCTGCTGCGTGCCGATCCCTGGATACCGCAAGCGTTCGCGGCCCAAGTGCCCGCCACCCCCGAACTGCTGGATTGCTGTCGGTCGCTTGGCGTACGGCCACTGGCCTATTCCCCCTTGCTCGGTGGGGCCTACGGCCGCGCTGACCGCCCCCTGCCCCCCGCTTACCGTACCCGTGCAAACGAACGACGTCTGGCGGCGGTGCGCCGCTATGCCGCTGAAAACGGCATAACCGCCAATCAGGTCGCGTTGGCCTGGCTGCTGGCCAGTAACGATGGCCTCATCCCGGTCATTACCGCCAGCCGGATCGAGCAGCTGCGTGAGAATCTCGCTTCCCTGTCCATCTCAATGACCCCAGCCGAACGCGATGTGCTGGACGCTGCTGCAACCGCGGAGGACTGACCCCATGCCCCCTCTCTCCACATCCTCCGCCGGCCAGCAGCCCTCCAGCAACCGCTGGGTGATCTGCGCGATGCTGTTCACCGCGACGACCATCAATTACCTCGATCGCCAAGTGCTGAGCCTGCTGGCGCCGGATCTCCAGCGGACCCTGGGCTGGGGCGAAAAAGATTACGCCCACATCGTTACCGCCTTTCAAGCCTCCTACGCCCTGGCCCTGGTGGCCGCCGGACACCTCATCGACCGCTTCGGGGTCCGCCTCGGCTACTCGGTCTCGGTGGGGATGTGGAGCCTGGCCGCGATCGGCCATGCCCTGGTCAGCAGCGCCTTCGGCTTCGGCGTCATGCGCGCCCTCTTGGGCGCGTTCGAGGCCGGCAACTTCCCGGCGGCGATCAAGGCGGTAGCCGAGCGGTTCCCCCGCCACGAACGCGCCCTCGCCAACGGCATCTTCAATACCGGCTCGGTCGCCGGAGCCATCATTGCGCCGCTCTCGGTGCCGTGGATGGCTGCCGCCTGGGGTTGGCAGGCGACCTTCGTGGTGATTGGCGTACTTGGGTTCATATGGATTCTCTTCTGGTGGCCGATTTACCGCGGTTCACAGGTGGTGGCCGACGCCAATGACAAACCCGAAGCCGAAGTCGGAGAGCCCTTGTCGATACGGCAACTGCTGGGCAAGCGTGCAACCTGGGCCCTCATCGTCGCCCGCCTGTGCAGCGATCCGATCTGGTGGTTCTTCCTGTTCTGGTTGGCCAAGTTCCTTGACCGCACCTACGGCCTCAAGCTCACCGAGATGAGCCTGCCGCTGGTGGCGATCTACGGCCTGGCGGCCCTGGGCAGCGTTGCGGGAGGCTGGGCACCGCGTCAGTTACTGCTGCGCGGTGTTGGCCTGCGCACCGCTCGTCTCGGCACCATGCTGATCTGCGCCCTGGCGGTTGTCCCGGTGACCCTGGCCGTGCGCGAGGTTGGCCTGTGGACTGCGGTGATGCTCATCGGCATAGCCATGGCAGCGCATTGCGCGTGGATCTCCAACACCTTCGCCCTGGTGTCAGACCTGTTTCCGCGCCGCTCGGTGGCCACGGTCGCTGGCCTCAGCGGCATGGTCGGCTCGCTTGGTGGCATGGTCATGGCCCAGGTCGCCGGCCAAGTGCTTGAATCCACCGGCAGCTACCTGCCGCTCTTCCTCATCGCCTCCGCCTCCTATCTGTGCGGCTGGATCATCATCCGCTTCCTCCTCCCACGCCTTGAAAACAACTGACCACCCGACCCTGCGAGCCCGCTATGAATTCCCGCGAACGCGTCCTCTGTGCCCTTGACCACCGTGAACCGGATCAGGTGCCGGTTGATGTCGGCGCCAGCCGCGTCACCGGCATCGGCGCCATCGCCTATAAGCGCCTGCTTGCCGACCTGGGTCGCACCGAAACCGTGCGTGTCTACGACCTCAAGCAGCAGCTCGCCGAGTTGTCCCCGGCCATGATCGACCTGCTGGGCGGTGACGTGGTGCAGGTGCACCGTCTGGCCCCGTCCACCGGTATGTCCTTCCTGCACATCGACGCCTGGAAGGACGGCGCGATGACCGACGGATCGCCCTGCCTGGTGCCATCTACTTACGAGCCGGCATTCCTCCCCGACGGCACGATCGAGATCCACAACCAGGGCGCCCTGGTGGCCCGCCGCACCCCGGGGGCGCTGTATTTCGACCTGTGCGGGACCCCGCTGGCCAGCGCCACCACCCCCGCCGATCTCGACGCATTCGTCTTCCCCGACGCCTGGAGCGAGCGCGAAGAGCGCTTCCTGCGCGCCCAGGTCGAGGCCCTCTACCACGGCACCGACAAGGCGCTGTTCGCTGGTCTGCCGCTGATGTGCTGCTCGTTCTTCGAGATCAGCCTGGCGCTGTTCGGCTTCAACCACTTCATGGAGCTGCTGGCCTGCGAGCGCGAGCTGGTCGAGCACTGGCTCGACCGCCTGCTGGACCATCAGCTGGAGATTCTCGAGCGCTTCCTGGCCATCGCTGGGCCGTACATCCACGTCATCCAGCTCAATGACGATTTCGGAGCCCAGAACAGCCTCCAGATCAGCCCCCGCGCCTACCGCCAGCTGTTCAAGCCGCGCCAGCGCAAGTGGATCGAGTTCGTCAAGGCGCGCACCAAGGCCAAGGTGTTCATCCACTGCGACGGCGCGATCGAGGAGATCCTCCCCGACTTCATCGAGATCGGGATCGATATCCTCAACCCCCTCCAGACCTCGGCCAAGGGCATGGACCCGCTGCGCATCAAGACCACCTACGGCAAGGACCTGTCCTTCTGGGGCGGCGGGGTCGAGACTCAGTCGACGCTACCCTTCGGCACCGTCGACGCCATCCGCGCCGAGGTGCGCGAACGCATCGACATGCTGAGCAAGGGCGGCGGCTACGTCTTCGCCACCATCCACAACATCCAGCCCGACATCCCGCCGGAGAAGATCCGGGCGATTTACGACACCGCCGCCGTCTGCCGCCGGTCGGCCACGATGCGGGCCTGAAGTCATCCACCCTGTAACCAAGGACGCACCGCCATGGACCTGATGCTCATCCATTCCGCATGGGGTTTCACCGATGCGTTCTCCACCGGCCTGCCTGCCTTCAAGCAGGCGGGCTATGGTGGGGTCGAGGTCAACTGGATCCGACCGAGTCCTGAGCGGAAGGCCGATCTGCGTCGGGCGCTGGACGCCACCGGCCTGCGTCTGATCCCGCAGTGCTTCACCTGCGCGTGGGACCAGGGCAAGACCGTGGCCGAGCACTTGGCCTCGTTCCGCGCCCAGATCGAGGACGCGCTGGGCTGGAATCCGCTGATGATCAATTTTCATAGCGGCAGCGACGCCTGGACCACGGCCGAGATGGTGGAGTTCTATAAGGGCTGCGTGGCCATCGAGCGGGACATCCCCGTGCCCGTGGTCCACGAGACCCATCGGGGCCGCAGCTTCTTCAGCCCCTGGAGCACCCGCGAAGTCTTGCGCGAGGTGCCCGAGGTGCGCTTCACCGCCGACTTTAGCCACTGGGTCTGCGTCGCCGAGCGCATCATCGACGACCAGCTGCCGATCATCCGCCAGGTCGCCGAGCGTACCCACCACATCCACGCCCGTGTCGGGTTCCGCGGCGGCCCGCAGATTCCAGATCCCCGCGACCCGACCTACGCCGACGAACTGGCCGCCCACGAACGGTGGTGGGACCTGTGCTGGGACTCCATGGCCGCCCGCGGCCTGGCGCGCGCCACCGTGATGCCGGAGTTCGGCCCCTTCCCCTACACCCACCACCTGCCCTTCACCAACATGCCGGTGGCTGACCTGTGGGACATCAATCGCTGGATGGGGCGGCGGCAGGCAGAGCGGTTCGCCCGACGCGGCTGATCGCGCGCAGCGCGCGGGGCGGATGATCCTGAAAAACGTGGTTGGTGGTTAGTGGTTGGGGACTGCATCACTGCGCGTTGCGACCCTGTTTCCAAGCACCGACTGGGTGATCCGAAGCGGCGCCGCAAGGTGTTGTCCCCCAACCATCAGAAACCAACCACCAACCACCAACTGCGACAGGCAGGATGATGGCTCAGAACGCGTCGCAGATGATCCGGCGCTCATCCACCCCGAGATCGCGCAGCATGGCGGTGCAGGCGGCGACCATGGGCGGGGGTCCGCAGAGGTAGTACTCGACCGCGGTGGGATCGGGATGACTGGCGAGATGCCGGCGACGGACCACGTCGTGGATGTATCCGGTCTCGCCGGTCCAGGCGTCTTCCGGTCGCGGTTCGGACAACGCCGCTACAAACTGGAAGTTGGAGTGGCGGGAGGCAAGGGCGGCGAATTCGTCCTGATAGAACAGCTCCTGCCGTGACCGTGCACCGTACCAGTACGAGATGCGCCGCTGCGAGGGCACCGGCCAGCCCAGCAGCGCACCCAGGTGCGCGCGGATGGGGGCCATGCCGGCACCGCCGCCGATATACACCATCTCGCGCAGGGTGGGCTGGAGGTGGAAGTCGCCGTAGGGGCCGATGGCCTCCACCGCATCGCCGGGCTTCAGCGCGAAGACCCAGGCGCTGCCGATGCCTGGGGGATGGCCCTCACCCGGCTTCGGCAGGGCGATGCGCACATTGAAGCGCAGGTGGCGACCGTCAGCGGGAACGCTGGCGATGGAGTAGTTGTTGCGGCGGCCGTCGGCGGCGTGTTCAACGCTGAGATGCCGGAGCGGCGCCCAAGCCGGTAGGAACGGCTCGTCGATGGCCAGATCAGCGAAGCGGATGCGGCCATAGGCGGGGATGGCGAGCTGCAGGTAGTCGCCGGGAGTGAAGGCAACGGCGGCGTCCACCGGTTCGAGCACCAGTTCCTTGATGAAGGTGGCGACGTTGCGATTCGACACCACCCGCAGACGGATGGCGACCAGAGCACGGACACCGGCGCCGCCCGGCTGTCCGGGACGGATGCGGATGCGCCCGGCACGTTCCTCGATGGGGTAGGTGCGCAGGGCGCGGCAGGCCGGCGGCCGGCTGGGGGCGCCATCGCGCAGGTGGAACCGGCCGTTGTGCTTGGGGCATTCGATGTGCTCGCCGATCACCAGACCCTCACCGAGGTGCATGGTGCCATGGGTGCACATGCCGTCGGTGGCATGGAGCACCCCGGCGGTGGTGCGATAGACGGCGAAGGTTGAACGGCCCTGATCGACGCGCATGGCCTGACCGGGGACGAGGGATTCTGACGCTGCGACCTCCAGCCAGCCGTCTGCATCTGCCACCGCGGCGGTGGCGGCGGGAGCTTCCGGGACCCGACGCGGGGTGGGCACGGTGCGGGGGATGAACCAGCTGGGTTCCCGGCGCTGACGCCAGAGGGCGGGGATGATCTCGCGGAAGGCGGCGAACAGCCCGGGAGTCGCCGGCGGCAGGTCGGCCTTCACCACCTCATGCAGGCGCGGCAGCGCGTGGTAGGGCACCATCGGATACATGTGGTGCTCGATGTGGTAGTTCATGTTCCAGTACAGGAAGCGGTTGAGCGGATTCATCAGCACCGTGCGGCTGTTGAGGCGGTGATCGAGCACATCCTCGCGCAGGCCGGCATGCTGGGTGAGGGTGAAGAACGGCATCATCCAGGTGCCGTAAAGGGTGGGCAGGCCGATGTACATCAGCGGCAGCAGGCTGCCGGTGGCGATGGCGGCACCGGCCACACCGGCGTAGATGGCCAAGCAGATGCGGGCGCGCCGGTAGACCCCCGGGAATTCGGATTCCGGCACATAGGCCCGCTCATCCGTATCCATGCGTCCGCAGGCATGCAGCACCAGTCGCCGGTAATAGCGCGGCTGGGCTTTGAGGGCGATGAACTTCCCCAGCACGTCCCGGATCCGCGTCGGGCGGGGCACCTGCACCTCGGGATCGCGGCCCACCACCATGGTATCGCTGTGATGGCGGGTGTGACTCCAACGCCAGGGAACGGATTCCCGCTGCACCATAAACGATGAGATCTCGTACAACGCAGTGTTCAGCCAGTCGGTGCGGAAGGGCGTGCCATGGCTGGACTCATGCCAGCGGGAGTCCGACACCGTGGCGTAGAGCACGCCATAGACCGCGAAGGGCAGGACTGCCCACCACGTCCCCCACCACATCCAGCCCAGCCAGCCGGTCAGGCCCAGCAGGCCGAACCAGATCAGGCAGTCGCGGAACGCTGGCCCATTGCGGCGTTCCAGCAGGCCCTGCATGACATCACGCGGAACTGGGCTGAGGTGCCAGTCCGCCTCTGCCAGACCACGCAGGACCGCAGCGGCAGCTTCAGGACCGGACAGGGAATAATTTCTCGCCATACTGCTGACGATATCGAACACTCGCGCACGTCTTCTTGCCGTTTGTCCGCGAGCTCTCATGGTTTGTTCAGATGCGCATGGATCTCAAACTCCGGAATCCCTACCAGGGTCTGATCTACCAGGTGGATGCCGGGCTGGATCCACCGCTCCTGGGATGCCACCATCATGATGAGCTGGAGCTGAACCTGGTGATACGGGGTCGGATCACCTATCTGGTGGACGGCCAACGCTGGACCATGGGCCGCCGCTCCCTGGTGTGGTTGTTCCCCGGCCAAGAGCACCAACTGCTGCACCGTTCAGCGGATGCCCGGTACTTCGTCGCGGCGATCACTGCGGGCATCCTCAATGAAGCGGCTGCATCCGAGCGCTATGCAGACCTAGGGGACACCAACACGCCCCGTTTTCAAAACAGCGAGATCGGCCCGGAGCCATTCGATCTGCTGCGCCGCCATCTGGAATCCTTGACCGAGGACGGTCCGAGTGCCGTTGTGCTCAACCGCGAGCTGGGTTTCGGTTTCCGCAGCGGATTCCATTACGAGCACGACGACCCGGCGCGCCTGAATGCCGGCCTGCGCTACCTACTGCTGGCCTGTTGGAGGTACCACCGTCATGGTGCGTCATCAAAGCCGGTGACCCTCCACCCCGCAGTTCAGCGCGCGATCGCCATACTCGATGACCAATCCGGAGCAGTACCATTGGAGCATCTG
>JBILDK010000062.1:0-9780 GCA_044352625.1 Planctomycetota bacterium | reverse complement strand
CCCGGGCGATCACCTGCGCCTTGTGCTGACGCTGCGCTTCGCCGATGCCGGTGCCGCAACCGGTGACCACCTCGGGCGCGGTGCCGGTGAGCACGCTGATGATCGCCGCGGCCGGCGTAGTGTTGCCGATGCCCATCTCGCCGGTGCCGAAGACGTCGCTGGTGGCGGCGAGCTGGTGCGCGATGGCGATGCCGCGCTCGATCGATTCCAGCGCCTGGGCGCGGCTCATGGCCGGACCCACCGCCAGGTTGGCGGTGCCGGGCGCGACCTTGGCGCCGATGATCGCGCCGCTCGCTACCAGCGCCGAGAGGTCGGCGGCGACGCCGAGATCCGCCACCACCACGCGCGCGCCGCTGACCCGGGCGAGCACGTTCACGCCGGCGCCGCCGCGCACGAAGTTGTGCACCATCTGAGGCGTCACCGCCTGGGGGAACAGACTCACGCCTTCGGCGCACACGCCGTGGTCGCCGGCCATGGTGACAATGGTGGCGCGTTCGACCGCGGGACGCAGGGAGCGCGTCATGCCCGCCAGGTCCACCGCCAGGTCGCACAGCCGGCCCAACGCCCAGCGCGGCATGGTGAGCTGCTCGATGCGCGCGGTGGCCTGGGCACGCCACGCGGGGTCCTGGGGGGTGATGGCGGCAAGGGTGGCGGCGAGGGTGGACATGGCGGCTCCGGGTACGGAACGGGGGCCGCCAAGCGCGGGAAAGGAGCCACGTTGACGGCCCCGGCGCCTGACCGCTCCCCCATTCCACGAGGGGATCGGACACATGCCGCAGGCAGGTCTTCTGGCTTCCGGATCGTCCTCTGGCGGCCCCTTCCCACCCGCGCGAGCGGGCAGTGGGTTCAGTCGCCATCGTCCCCGGTTACAGCGGCGGGACCGCGCCGGATTCGCACCGGCTTCCCTGTTTCAGGCCTGTCGGACAGGCCACCTGAGGCAGGCGGCACCGTACTATTCAGGAGGTTCGTGTCCATTGCCCAGGGCTGCTCCGCGGGCGGTATCGGCGGGACGGTTTATGGGGTATGCTCTGCCATGACCGCCTCGCTCACCTTCCTCGGCGCCGCCCGGACCGTCACTGGCTCGCGCCACCTGTTCACCGCGGATGGCCGCCGCATCCTGATCGATTGCGGCTTGTTCCAGGAGCGCGAGCTGCAGGCGCGCAACTGGGATCCGTTCCTGATCGCGCCGTCCTCGATCGATGCGGTGATCCTGACCCACAGCCACCTCGACCACTGCGGCTTGCTGCCGCGCCTGGTGGCCCATGGCTTCCGTGGCCGGGTGCATTGCACCGAGGCCACCGCCGGGATCGCAGCCCTGGTCATGGCCGACAGCGCCCACCTCCAGGAGGAAGACGCACGTTTCAAAGAGAAGCGCCACGCCAAGGAGGGCCGCAACCGGCCCGACGGCTACCGGCCGCTCTACGACACCGAGCAGGCCGCCACCGCCGCCGCGCGCCTCGCCCCGGCGCCCTGGCACACGCCCATCACCATCGCCCCCGGCATCACCGCCGCCTTCCATCCCGCCGGACACATCCTCGGCGCGGCCATGGTCCGGGTGCAGGCGGCGGACGGCACCGCCGTGTTGTTTTCAGGCGATCTCGGGCCCGGCGGCAACCCGCTGGTCGAGGGTCCGGTGAGCAATGTCGGCGCACCCAATCTCGTGACCGAGAGCACCTATGGCGACCGCGAGCACGCCACCAGCGATGTCAGTGCCCAGCTCGATGCGATCCTCGCCGCGGCGTGGAAACGAGGCGGCAACGTCATCATTCCCAGCTTCGCCATCGAGCGCGCCCAGGAGCTGCTCTACCGCCTGCGCGAACTGCACGATGCCGGCCGGCTCGCGCCGTGGCGCATCTTCCTCGACAGCCCCATGGCCATCAGCGTGCTCGACGTGTTCCGGCACAATCCCGCCTCGCTCGCGCCGGGGGTGCGACGGATGATGGCGGAGGGCCGCTCACCCTTCGAGCTGCCGGGCCTGACCCTGTGCGCCGACCGCGATGCCAGCCAGGCGATCAACGACATCAAACGCGGCGCGATCATCATCGCCGGCGCCGGCATGTGCAACGGCGGTCGCATCAAGCACCACCTCGACCACAACCTCGAACGCCCGGAAAGCACCGTGCTCTTCGTCGGCTACCAGGCCTCGGGCACCCTCGGCCGCCAGATCCTGGAGACGCGCAGCCGCGAACCCGGCGCGCGCCCGGCGGAAGTGCGCCTGTTCGGCCGCCCGCGCCTGATCCGCTGCACCATCGAACAGGTCCACGGTTTCAGCGGTCACGCCGGCAAGACCCAGATGCTCGACTGGGCCATGCGCTTGACCCCGGCACCGAAACGAGCCTTCGTGGTCCACGGCGGCGAGACCGTCACCCAGGCCTTCGCCGCGGAACTCGCCGCCCGCACCGGCTGGAACGTGGTGGCGCCGGATTATGGGCAGGAAATCGCCCTGGAGTGAGGTGCGGCAGCCGGCCCTGATTCAGAACTTGTGCGCCCGGCGCAGGCGGTTGAAGCGTTCGAGGTATTCGTTGCGGTCGGCGGTGAGCAGTTTGCGCGGGCCGATGCCCTGGGCGCAGATCGAGCCCACCGCGCTGGCCATGGCGCAGCCGCGTTTGACCGTGCTGAAGTCCGCTGCGCCGGTGC
The DNA here is from genome assembly GCA_044352625.1 of Planctomycetota bacterium. GTDB lineage: Bacteria > Planctomycetota > UBA11346 > UBA11346 > UBA11346 > JAKLKR01. The sequence goes on along the minus strand of JBILDK010000062.1, from coordinate 7,143 downwards.
CGGCGATCCACGCCGCGAGGGCGCCGGGAAAAGCTGCGCTGACCCCGAGCTTGTCCACCGTCGCCACCGGAGCCACCGGCCAGGTGGTGGATTTCTGGCGATACACCAGCAGTCCGCCGAGCTGACCTGCGGTCAGCGCCACGGCCTTGGCGCCGCGACTGATGAAGGACTCGGCCGCAGCCAATGGCGCGTCTTTGCCGCTGACCCTGAGCGCCTGGGCCACACTGAGCACCAGCACATCGGCCCCGGCGCAGACCCGGTCGCAAAATGCCGCATCCGCCAGGTCGGCCGGGCGCGGCGAGCTGATCACCGGGCGGGTCGCCGCGCCCGCGAATGCGGCGATGACGCGGGTGGCGCGATCCCACTCCAGCGGATCGAGGCCGATGAGCAGCACCGCACCGACTCCATCGGCGGTGGTCGGTTCCAGATCCGGCGGCAGCAGCGGCCCACCGGGCACGAAGCCCGCGGCGGTGCCACGGGGCGTGGTCCCGCTCCACGACACGCCATCGAGGATGATCCCGCGGCGGTCGAGGATGGCGCGGACCTGGGGATTGATGTCGGCCCCGGCGCGGCACCAGAGCTGGGTCCGCGCGAGCGGCGCCGCGGCCATGGCAGCGTAGCCGCCGACCCCACCGAGCAGACCAGCCTGCTGGGGATGATCGTCAAGGGCGAGGGGACCGGCGATGAGCAAATGGGTCATGGAGGTTCCAGGGGATCAGACGAAACGCAGACGATCGCCCAGCGCCACCCGTGGCGGTGCTGGCGGAGTCGTGGCGGCGGTGCCCAGCCAGATGCAGCCGAGGTTGCCCTCGCGCGCAGGATCGGCCCCGAGCCAGCGCAGGGTCTCGGGATGGCTCAAGGCCGGATTGGTGGACCAGAAACTGCCCAGCCCGCTGGCGGTGGCGGCGAGCAGCAGGTTCTGCACCGCGGCGGAAGCGGCGGCGTGGTCTTCAAGATCGATCACCGCATCAGCGGCACGCACCCAGGTGACGAAGACCATGGCCCCGAGCGTCCCCAGGCGTTCGCGCAGCTTGGCGAGCTTGGCCTGGCCCTTGGCCGGATCGGGCACCGCCGCGATCGCGGGCGTGGCCACCAGGAAGGCCTCCAGGCGTTGGATGGCGGCCTGATCGCAGGCGTAGAAACGCCACGGCTGGGTCAGGCGGTGGGTCGGCGCCCAGGTCGCTGCGGTGATCAGGTCTGACAGCACGGCGCGATCCACCGGGGCTCCGGTGAAGTCCTTGATGGTGCGGCGGGCGGTGATGGCGGTGAGGGTGTCCATGGATCGGTCCGGTCGTCCGGAGGTCCGGTCGTCCGGTCGTCCTCCTGGGTTAAGGCCATGATGAGACAGAAAACGGCGTGATGAGCAACCCATCACGCCGTTTCGAAACGACGACCGGACGACCGGACGACCGGACGACCGGACCGTGGCAATCAGATATCCGACAACGCCGCGATGCCCGGCAGGACCTTGCCTTCGAGCAGTTCGAGGCTGGCGCCGCCGCCGGTCGAGCAGTGGGTGACCTTGGTGTCGGTGCCCCACTTGGCTGCGGCGGTGGCGGTGTCACCGCCGCCGATCACGGTGACCGCGCCGGTGGCGGTGACCTTCACCATCGCGTCCATCGCGGCCTTGGTGCCGGCGGCGAACTTCTCGAACTCGAACACGCCGAGGGGCCCATTCCACACCACGGTCTTGGCGCGGGCGATGACGGCGGCGACATTGGCGTTGGTGGCGGGGCCGCAGTCGAGACCTTCCCAGCCTTCGGGGATGCCCTGGGCCACGGTGACCACCTGGGTGTTGGCGTCAGGGGCGAACTTGTCGGCGGCGACGAAGTCCACCGGCAGGTGGATCTGCACACCCTTGGCCTTGGCCTTGGCCAGCAGCTCGTTGACAATCTTGGCGCCTTCGGCGTCGAACAGCGACTTGCCGATGGCCATGTTGTCGCGCACCTTGAGGAAGGTGTAGGCCATGCCGCCACCGATGATCAGTTCATTGGCGTTGTCGAGCAGGTTGTTGATGAGCTGGATCTTGTCCGCGACCTTGGCGCCGCCGAGGATGGCGAGCAGCGGGCGCTTGGGGTTGTCGAGCACCTGGGCGAAGGCGTCGAGTTCCTTCTTCATCAGGAAGCCGCTGGCCTTGACCGCCAGCTTGACGCCGACCATCGAGGAGTGCGCGCGGTGCGCGGTGCCGAAGGCGTCGTTGACGTACACGTCGCCGAGCTTCGACAGGCTGGCGCGGAAGGCCTCGACCTTGGCCGGGTCGGCCTTGATCTTCTCCTCGGTGCCGGTGGCCTTGTCCTTCTTGGTGATCTTGCCTTCTTCTTCGATGTAGAAGCGCACGTTCTCGAGCAGCAGGATCTGGCCGGGGTTGAGCGCGGCGGCGGCGCCCTCGGCGGCCGGGCCGACGCAGTCGTCGACGAACTGGACCGGCTTCTTCATCAGCTCGGCGAGCTTGTCGGCCACCGGCTTGAGCGAGAACTTCGCCTTCTTCTCGCCGTCGGGACGGCCAAGGTGCGAGAGCAGCACCACCGAGGCGCCCTGGTCGAGGGCGTACTGGATGGTGGGGATCGCAGCGACGATGCGCTGGTTGTTGGTGATGGCGCCGGTGGCCTTGTCCTGGGGAACGTTGAAGTCGACGCGCATGACGACGCGCTTGCCAGAGAGGGCGACCTTGTCGATGGAGAGCTTGGGCATGGGAGGGTCCTGCGATGGGTGTGGCGTAGGGTCGGGGGAAGTCTGAGGGTGCCGGCAAACGGACAAGCCCCCCGCCAGGGGCGGAGGGCTTTCATGCATCAGCGGCATCCGTTGGGTACAGAAACGCGGTCAGGGCGTCTCAGGCTTGGCGGCTTCATCCGTGGCCGCTTCGGCCTTGGCTGGAGCCTTGGCTGGAGCTTTGGCTGGAGCTTTGGCTCCCTCAACCGGCGCATCCGCCAATTTGGCATTGTCGCTCACCGGCACATAACCGAAAAAGCGATAGGCGACAACTAAACCATTGGCCTGTCCGGTAACGATGGTGCGCAGGCGATCCGATGGATCGAGGTAGGAGCCGATGTAAGACGGCATCTTGCCACCCTGCTCGGCGGCGAGATCCAAACGCCAGTCAACCCGGCCCGAGGAGCGGCTGACCGCGAGCACTTCGGCGGGCTTGTCGCTACGCGTCACGTAGAGGTACTGGGGCGTGGAAGCCACCAAACTGTCGGCCCGCGGCAGGTACCATTCCTGGGCAAAGCGCACCACTTCCCGGGGCGGACGCTGGCCGTCACCGCCGGCAACGATGTCGTTCTGGGCGCGGATCGCATAGAGACCGCCGACCTCGGCGGACTCGACCCAGACGAACACCCGCTCCGGCTCGTTATCGAACACCAGGGGCTGGCGCTTCACCTGGCCATTGAGGCTGATGCGGCCCAACTCTTCACCGGTGAGGCGATTCAAGGCGTAGAACACATTGTCATCGCCACCCACGAACAGGCTGCGGTTGCGCACCGCCGGCGCGCCGTTGACTGCGCCGCCAACGTCGAAGGCCCAGGCGCGGTTGCGGTCAAGGCGGAAACTGTGGACCATGCCGGAGTGGTCGGCGAGATAGACCTGGTCCTCGGAGCGGACCGGCTGCGCCAGCGGGCTGGCACCCAGGTTCCACTGCCAGGCGAGGTACGGAAACTTCCGCTCGGGATGGAGCGTGATCACGCGCAGGTAGCCGGACCAGTCACCGATGAACACGCGCACATTGTTGTCAGCCCCGACGCCACACGGTCCGGTCGAAGCGCCGAAGGGCAGGGTGTAGCTCCACACCACCTGGCCGGTGGCGATGTCGTAACTGGTCAACACATCCTGGGCCACGACATAGAGGCGGTCCTCGTTGACCATCACCCCGGGTTGACTACTTGAAACCTTGGTACGCGCAGCATGCGGTGGCAACTTGAGCAACTCGGGCAGCGGTTCGGTGATCCAGCGGGTGTGACCGCTCAGCGCATCGACCGCCGCAAGTTCGCCGCTCTGCAGCTGGAAGAACAGGGTATCGGGGACTTCAGCCCCGGTATAACAGGTCCACACCGGGCTGGGAAAGCGCAGGTCCCACAGCCGTTCGAACGGCGTATCGGCCAGCGCCCGCACCGGGACGTCCACCTGGATCGCCTGGGCGGTCGCCTGAGTCTCGCCCAGATTCTGGGCGCGATCGCTGGCGCAGCCGCCGAGGGTCATGGCCGCCAAGCCGGCAAGGAGGAGGAGGGACGCGGATGGCGAAATGCAGGGGGCGGTCACCGGGATGCTCCTACGCTTGCTCAAGCGGGCTGGGCGGTCGAAAGGATAGCGGGCAGGCGTTCGCCGCGAGCCGCCTCATAGGCGGACAGATGCGATAGCCAGGACAGGGCCTCATCGGCACTGGCCAGGCCGCCAAGATCAAGACGAAACAGATACGGGTGGCCGGCGCCGCGTCGGCGGAGGTCTTCGGCGCAGTCGTCCCAAGACCCGGCATAAAGCGCTTGGACCTGGAGAACCAGTTGGCGGACCGGCTCACCCAGGCGGGTCAGGAGGTCACTCGGCGCAAGGGCCGGATCCGGCAGGAGCGGTCGCTCCATCACGGACCCTTCGCATCCTTGCCGATATCCGGCAGCGCCTGGTTGAGGGCGCGCTGTTCGTCGTAATAGGTCCAGAAGGCCTTCGCGACCTCGGAATTGACCCGGTCACCTTTATCGGTCACGACATTCGACAAGTAGTAGCGGCCATAGGCCATGGCTCTGCGCTTGTCCTGGCGCTGGAACGTGGGCAGCCACTCCCAGCGTGACGAGGTCATCACGAACTGGTCACGATCACGGAAAAACTCATCCCCCAAATGATCGTAGCGCAACACGAGGACGCGACGCAGGAACTTGGCATCGATGTAGCTCTCCACCTTGCCGCGCTCGGTCTCGGGCCAATGGATGCGCATCTTGTTGGTCAGACCGCTGACCTCGATGGCCCATTTGCGTCCGTAATCGCTGAGTACGTCAAACACTGCCACGCCGTAGAGCTCACCCGTGTGCCAGCCATCCTCGGTACGCTTGGTCGCATCAAAGGGTGGCAATTGGGTGGTGACGATCTCTTGGGTGGTCAGGAGGCGTTTGCCGACGGCCTCTTCGGCCCGCTCACGTACCACGTTGAGCACGCTGGCCCGGGTCGGATCACCCAGATCGGGGAAGTCGAATTGCACCGCCGGGGTCACCAGATCGATGCCATCAAGCAGCTTGATGCGGGTGCCCTGTTCGTCATGGGCGAGAAAGGAGAGACGTAGGGCGCGGGTACCAGGCTGGGCGTCCTGCCGTTCGACGATGACGCTCTCGGCTTCTGCGCCTTCGCTCCCGGCTACCGTCAGGGCCACGCCATTGACGGTGGCGATCTTGGCCTCTTCGTGCTGTTTGGCGACTTCGGCGAGGACCTCATTGTAGCCTTTCGCCTGGCTGATGCGCGCCGTGCCGCCCACATCCGAGGCCATCTGGTTGCGCACGCGGAAGGCCAGGTACTGGAACACATGCTGGTTGCCCGCGCGATCCACCAGCAGCACGCGGTCCATTGCCAGCGGCTCAAATGACATCTCAAACATCGTGAAGTCGCGCTTGCTGAGCATCGCATCGAGCTCGGCCTTGTCGCGGGTGAACTCCTCACTGGGCTGACGATCCTCGGCGGCCAACGGCAATGCCGTCAGGGCCAAGGCGAACAGGCCGGCACACACCCGGTAGAGACCGGTCAGGGACTTCGCTTGCATGGGCATCTCCGGTCGCAACCGCTTGCCTCCACGGCACGAATGCACTGGGGGCCAAGTCAGGGACGTGGTGACGGTAGGAAGCCCCCCCAGGGCTGCAAGGCGACCCTCTGAGGGGGGGGAGCGGGTGGATCAGACGGCTGCGACACGGCGGAATGCTGCACGCGGAACCGACAACAAAAACCCAAACGGACCCTACATCAACCACTTGGGCCGTTCCGCGTTCCGCGTTACTCGACCAGCCTCCACCCCAACCGCCCAGGCCGGGGTGCGCTTTCGAGAACGCGGAACGCAGGCCCGGCGCCCAGGTTCCCCCTCGCCGTCCCACCCTTTAGGTGGTATCCTCTGATATGGCCGACGCGCAGCCCTTACCCTCCAATCAAGCCATCACCCTCGCCTCTGGCGGCGACACGCCGGTGATTCCGCCACGCGCCCCGGGCGAGCCGCCAAATCCCCTGGCCGGCTACACGCTTGGCCGGCGCCTGGGAACTGGCGGCATGGGTGCCGTGTACTTGGCCAGCGATGAAGCCGGGCACGAGGTCGCGCTCAAGATCATGCGTCCAGAACTGGCCCATGGGGGCGACTTCGCCGACCGTTTCCGGCGTGAGGCCGCGGTGATGACCGCGGTGGCCGATCCCAACGTGGTGCGGGCCCTGGCCTCCGGCGAGGACCGCGGCTGGCTCTGGCTCGCCCTCGAATACATGGCCGACGGCGACCTCGAACGCTACCTCAAACGCCGCGGCCAATTGATGGAGAAAGACGCGGTGCAGATGGCCATCCAATGTGCCCGCGGCCTGGCGGCGATCCATGCCCAGGGCTTGGTTCACCGCGACTTCAAGCCCGCCAACGTGTTCCTGGCCAAGTCCAAGGGTACGGCTGCCGGGACCTTCGAGGCCAAGATCGGCGACCTCGGCCTGGCCCGCCACACCAGCGGCAACGACCGCATGACCCTGACCGGCACCGCCTGCGGCACGCCGGCCTACATGGCGCCCGAACAGGTGCGCGGCGAGAGCGACCTCGACCCCCGGGTCGATGTCTATGCCCTGGGGGCCACCCTCTACCGGCTGGTCACCGGTCAGGACCCGTTCCAAGGCAGCACCATCTACATGTTGACCAATGCCGTGCTCAAGGATCCGGTTCCGGATCCGCGCAAGCACAACCCCACCGTCTGCCCGGCCCTGGTCGGAATCATTCTTAAGGCGATGAGCAAGGACCGCGCCGACCGCTTCACCGACACCTTGGCCGTGGCGGCGGATCTGGAACGGGTGGCCGCGGGGCGCAACCTGCATCATGCGGCGGCGGTGCCGTCGCCGGCCTCGATGATCTTCAATGACGTTGCCGGGCAGGCCGCCCCCAAGCACCAGATCCTGTCGCGCAGCGTTGGCGGCGGTATGTTCACTGATCTTGACTGG
>JBILDK010000456.1:0-2881 GCA_044352625.1 Planctomycetota bacterium | reverse complement strand
GCCCTCACCAGCATGCTGCCCTGGCGTGCGCCGGAGCATATCAGCTGGGAGATGCACCTCGGCGGCTTCCTCGGCGGCTTGGCAGCGAGCTTCGCGCTACGCGACCGCCCCGCGAACTGAGCCCAATCAGCCCGGCGCCAGATCCGCCTGCCAGGGCTTGTTGTAGGGCCGGAGCCACACGTCGTGGCCCGGACTGTAGCCTTTTTCGGCGTAAGGGTCCGCACCCGCCACCTGGACCACGGTGCGGAAATCGTAGTTGGCCGCGCTGGCACGCGTCTCGCCTGCGCGCAGCTTGTCCTCGAAATCGCCCCAGGGCAGCAGCGACCACGCGTTCATGTAATGGCACACCAGGGCCCGGCGGTAGATGTCAGAGCGATTGCGTAGCGAGCGGTGCAGCAGGTAGCCGTTAAAGAACACCACCGACCCGGCGGTGACTTCGACCGGTGTGGCCAGGGCCTCGTCGAAACCGTAACAGCAGTTCGAGCCGTCGTATTCGTCGAGGTCAGCGGGCGGCTTGGCTGGATAAAGGTAGCCCATGCGATGGCTGCCGGGCACCACCCACAGGCAGCCGTTCTGGATGGTCGCATCGTCGATCGCAATCCACGCCCCGCACAGGCTTCGGTCACGGGTAGGAATGTAATACTCGTCCTGGTGCCAGGCCTGGCCGGGCAGGCCCGGCGGCTTGGTGAACAGCATCGACTGCATGCATTTTACCCGCTGATCCCAGAACGGCAGATGCGCGCCGACCACCTGCGCCAACACCGCGCAGATGCCGGGATGGGACACGAACTCGCGGATCACCGGGCTGACATAGTGCGGCTGATGGATGCACAGGATCTTCTCCTGCACCTCCCGGTCGGTGGTTTCGGGCGGTACCGGTGTCAGCGAGGGACTGGGATACGCCCCGCGGGCGATGTCGGCGGTGTCGCGCTTGAGGCGTTCGATGTCTGAGGGGCTCACCAAGCCGGGCATGACCAGAAAGCCGTTCTCGACGAAGCTGCGCACCTGGGCGGCGCTGAGGAGGGTGGAATGGGTGGGGGCGGTCTGGGTGGTCATGGTCCTGAGTCTAGCAGGATGCACACCGCTTCCGCCATGGCGGCGGTTGGCAAGGACCTTTCAGAAAGTAACCTGGCAACCGTGATGACCCTAGGTGATTGTGGCACATTGCGGTTCGCGATCCGCATGGCGGGCAATGCGGCCTATCCGGCGGGCAGCACGTTCGGCCCGCGTCTGCACCAGGATTTCGAATTCGTCTGGATCAGCGAAGGCACGGTGCTGTGGGAGGTCGGTGGAGTCACGCTACCCGCCCCGCCCGGCACCCTGCTGCTGGGGCGGCCGGGGATGCGGGATCATTTCCGCTGGGATCCACGGCGGCGCACGCGCCATGGCTTCGTGCATTTCCAGATCACCGCCGGTCACGCCACGCTGCCCCCGCCGGACACCTGGCCGCTCCACCGGGCGTTGCCTGCGGGGGACATCCTCCGCCCGCTCTTCGGCCATCTCGCCCACCTGCTGGCGCAGCACCCGCCGGGCTGGAACGAACTCGCCCAGGGCGCGTTGCGCCAGATCCTGGCGGGATTCATCAGTGGCGCCACCGCCACCGCGCACACCGCGGATCCGGCCGAGCATCCGCTGGTGGCCAAGGTCTTCACCTGGGTCCAGGAGCTGTGGCAGGACGGCGCGATGGACCCGCCCACCCTGGGCGATTGCGCCCGCGCCGCCGGAGTGACCCGCGCGCACCTCGCCCGGGTGTTCAAAGCCGAGGTCGGCATGGGTCCGGTGGAGGCCTTGCGCACCATGCGCCTCGACCGCGCCGCCAGCCTGCTCTCGCGCACCAATCTGCCGGTGGCCGAGATCGCTACGCTCACCGGCTTCCCCAACGCCTTCCACTTCTCCAAGACTTTCCGCGCCGCCTTCGGCCGGCCGCCGCGCGAGCTGCGCGCGGCGGTGCTCGCCGGTGAGCTGCCGCCGTACACCCGACTCGTCCGCACCCGGCCTCTGGGCAACGGCACGGCCCGCTGAACGGCCGCTCGCCGCGGCGAGCGGGGCGGATAGCCTGCGGCCATGATCCTTTCCCGTGCCTGCCTTGCACTGATCCTGGGTACCGCTGCACTGCTCGCGGCAGAGCCCGATCCCAGCGCCGCCGTGGTGGCGAGCGGGGCACAGGTCTATCGCCTGCGCGACCTCGACGCCCTGCTCGCCATCGCCAAACGCCACGCCGGGAAGGACACGCCCGACGAGACCCGCCTGCGCACCGCGGTGGTGACTGCGCTCACCGCCCGTGAGCCGCTGGTGGCGGCGCTGGACGCACTGCCCCTCACCGGCCCGGCCCGCGACCGCTTCGTCCTCGACTTGCTGGACTATCAGGCAGAACCGGCCACCTCCGACCCCCTCGCCGGCGGTGTGACGCCACCAACTGACGCTCCTGTGGGCACGATTGCCGTGAGCCCGGTGATCGTGGCCCTGCCGCCCCTCAGCCTTCCTCGCACCATCGAAGGCACACGCTGGATCTTGTCGTCCGAATTCGCCCTGCGCTTCGCCAACCGCGCCGCCGCCAACGCCGCCGAAGATTCCGCCGCCGTCATCCGCGACGCAATCCGCGGCTACCTGCAAAGCCTGCCGCCTGCCGCCTTCACCACCCCGGACCAAGCGGCAATGAAACGTGAACTGGGGGCGCTGCTGGCCACGGTCCTGCCCGGCTTCGCCGCCCACGACCTGCTCATCCCGGCGCTGGACGCGAACAAGGGGTAACCCTAAACCGAGGTTCCTGACCACCTCTCCATAAGCCTCTGCTGCCACTCATCTGCGCATTGAGCTACTGGGAACAGGTCAGGGGATTGCCACCTGCAGGAGTTCGAATGCCCGCCGCTGAAAGGGATTT
>JBILDK010000457.1:0-2881 GCA_044352625.1 Planctomycetota bacterium | reverse complement strand
GCCCATTCTCCACCACCTCGGCCAGGTCAACGCCCACGCCCCACGCCAGCGCACCCCGCGCTGCCTGGTGCTGACCCCGACCCGCGAGCTGGCGGCCCAGGTCGGCGACAGCTTCCGCACCTATGGGCGCAATCTGCACCTGCGCACCGCGGTGATCTTTGGCGGGGTCGGCTTTGGCAACCAGATCAGCGCCCTCAAGGAAGGCGTGGACATCCTCGTCGCCTGCCCCGGGCGCCTGCTCGATCTCATCGGCCAGGGCCATGTGAAGCTCGGCGGCATCGAGGTCCTGGTCCTCGATGAGGCCGACCGCATGCTCGACATGGGCTTCGTCCACGACATCCGCAAGGTCGTGGCCTATTGCCAGGGTCGCCGCCAGACCCTGCTGTTCAGCGCCACCATGCCGCGCGAGATCCGCGATCTGGCCAGCTTCCTGCTCAAGGATCCGGTCGAGGTCGCCGTCGCCGCGGTGTCCTCCGCTGCCGAGACCGTGGACCAGTCGGTGTTCCATGTGGCCCGGGGCCAGAAGCTGCCGCTGCTCGCACGCATCCTCAAGGGCGAGGGCGTGGGCCGGGCGCTGGTCTTCACCCGCACCAAGCACGGCGCCGACAAGGTGGCGAAGAAGCTCGATGCCGATGGCATCCGCGCCGAGGCGATCCACGGCAACAAGAGCCAGAACGCCCGCACCCGCACCCTCGACAACTTCAAGAAGGGCACCGTGCGCGTGCTGGTGGCCTCTGATCTGGCCTCGCGCGGGCTCGATGTCGATGGCATCACCCACGTCATCAACTTCGAGATCCCCAACGAGCCCGAGACCTACGTCCACCGCATCGGCCGCACCGGCCGGGCCGGGGCCAGCGGCATCGCCATCGCCCTGTGCGACGGCGAGGAGCGCGGCTTCCTTAAGGACATCGAGCGCACCATCCGCCGCGCCCTGCCGGTGAATGTGCTGCCCACCGACCTGCCCATGGCCGAAATCCTCCACGAGGACCGCCCGCGCGAAGGTGGTTTCCGCGGCGGATTCCGTGGTGGCCGCAACCAGGCCCCGCGCCGCAACAGCGGTGGCGGCGACCCGCACCGCAGCGGCCACCCGTCCCCGGGCAACCGCGGCGGACGGCGCTGAACTTAGAGGAACAGTCTCGCCGCGGTGCGTAGGCCCGTGGCGAGGCGGTCGAGATCACCGGTCGTGGTGTAGCAGCCCAGGCTCGCCCGCGCCGTCGCAGGCACGCCGAAGCGGACCATCACCGGCTGGGCGCAATGATGGCCGGCGCGGATGGCGACATTTTCCATGTCGAGAACCGCGCTGATGTCGGCCGCATGGGCGCCGGGCAGCGTGAAGGACAGAACGCTGGAGCGCTGTGCGGCGGTGCCGATGCGGCGCAGGCCGGGGATGTCTGCGAGCAGCGTCTCGGCGTAGGCATACAGCGCGTGCTCGTGGGCAGCGATGCGCTCCAGCCCGATGCCCATCAACCAGTCGAGGGCCGTGGCCAACGCGATGGCCTCGACGATGGGCGGGGTGCCGGCCTCGAAGCGCGCCGGCGGCTTGGCGAAGGTGGTGCGTTCGAACGACACGCGTTCGATCATCTCGCCGCCACCGCGCCAGGGCGGCATGCCGTCGAGGATCGCGGCGCGACCCCAGAGCACGCCGATGCCGGTCGGGCCATAGACCTTGTGCCCTGAAAAGACCACGAAATCCGCACCCAGCGTGGTCACATCGAGGGCGAGGTGCGGGGCCGACTGGGCTGCATCCACCAGCACCGTCGCGCCAGCCGCATGGGCCTTCGCCGCAAGTCGCGTCACCGGATTCACCGTGCCCAGGCTGTTGGCGATATGGACCATCCCCACCAGCTTCACCCGGCCCGAGGCCAGCAGGCGGTCGTACGCGTCCTCGTCCAGGCTGCCGTCATCCAGGATTGGGCACGCCACCAGTTCGTGGCCGAACAGCTCGGCGGTGATCTGCCACGGCACGATGTCGGCGTGGTGCTCCATGCCGGTCACCAGCACCTGATCGCCGGGCTTGAGGTTGGCCCGGCCCCAGGACCACGCCACCAGGTTGATGGCGTCGGTGGTGCCCATGGTGAACACGACCTCGCCCACGGCGGCGTTGAGGAAGCGGGCCACGGTCTGCCGCGCCTCTTCATAGGCCTGGGTGCTGGCGACGCTGCGCCGGTACAGCCCGCGGTGCACGGTGCCGTACGCCGGTCCCATCCATCGCGTCACAGCGTCGATCACGGCCTTGGGTTTCTGCGTGGTCGCAGCGCTGTCGAGGTAGGCGAAGGGCTTGCCGTCGCGAGTGTCGTCGAGCCCTGGGAATTGGGCGCGGATGGCGGCGACGTCGTAGGGGCTCATCGCAGGGCCTCCGGCAGACGGCTTTCGACCTCGGCGATGTAGCCGGTGGTCAGCAGCGCGCTGGCGGTCGCGGCATCGAGGCCGCGCAGGCGCAGATACAGCATCTCGTCCTCGTCGAGCCGGCCCACGGTGGCGCCGTGGGCGGCCTTCACATCGTCGGCGCGGATGTCGAGCTGGGGCCGGGTGTCGGCGCGGGCGGTGGGCGACAGCACCAGGTTGCGGTTGTGCTGCTGGGCGTCGCCCTGGCTGATGCCTGCGGCCATGGCGACGCACCCGTCGAAGGAGGTGCGCGCGTGGCCATCGACAATGGTTTTGGCCAGTTGGTTGCTGGTGGTGCGGCTCGCCGCATGCATGACGCGGGTGTGCAGATGCGCCTGCTCGTCGCCGTCGGCGGTGAGCAGCGCCGCAAGCTCAAACGCGGCGCGTTCGCCCTGCAGGTGCACACTGATCTGGTGGCGCACCAGCCGGCCGCCCCGGCCACGCACGGTGGCCTCCAGCCGCGCATCCGTGGCCAGATCCGCTGCCCAACGGGCCA
>JBILDK010000455.1:0-2882 GCA_044352625.1 Planctomycetota bacterium | reverse complement strand
GCAGGCGCGTGGTCCAGCCCGGGGCGATGAGGCGTTCCAACGACAACGTGACGGTGCGTGCCGCCTGGGCCGCGTGCAGCGTGCGTGCCCCGGATTTCAGGCGTTTGCGTAGGGCCTCGACACGGGGGCCGATCTGGTCGAGCAGCGGGTCGATCAGCGGTGTGGCGGTGGTGACCGCCGCCATCACCTGTCCGCTCCACGCGGCGAAGGCCACCGCGTCGGTGATGCGGCCGCGATTGACCTCGGCCGCGGCGGCGAGGGCCAACTGCCGGCGCAGCGCGCCCACGGGTGCCCCCAGATGCGCGGTGCAGCGGCCAGTCATCGCCGGATTCGCGCCCGCGAGCGCGAGGCGGTCGAGAGTCTCGGTGAGTGCCGCCTCGCTGGCGGCATCCAGCGCGTCCTCGTGCCACGCGGCGGCGGCAGCGGCGCTGGCATAGACCACGCGACGAATCGCCACCCGGCCCTGGGCGTCACGGGCGCGGCCCAAGGCGACGCAGCCGGTGATGCCGAGACCCTCGACCGGGCCCACGCAGTCGCCGGGCCACACGCGTGCGGGGGCGGTCTCCCACTCGGCGCGCAGCAGGCGCAGGCGGTCGCCACCGCCGGGCGCAGCGAGGAACGCCGGTTCGCGACCCACATACACCGTGCGTTTCTGGCGGTCCACCAGGTGGTAGCGCAGGCGCAGATGCGGCGCGATGGCGCTGGGGTCGAAATTGCCACGAACGCCGTGGACCTCGGCCAGCAACCCCGCGAGGACGTGATGCAGTGGCCGCTTGCCCGAACCTGGGGCGAGGCGCGTTGCCAGATCCGCCGCCGTCTTCGCCAACGGGATCAGTTTGCGACGATCGTCCTTTGGCAGTTGGCTGAGATACGCCTCGACGGTTTCCGGCCACCACGCGGGCACCAGCCAGTCGAGCCGCGAGCCATCCAGCGCCGCCACGTCGTCCTCGGCCACTTCCAAAGTCACGCCGTCGCTCTCGTCGCCGGGGATAAAGCGGTAGGTCAGCGCCAGCGTGCGCCCGCCCATGACCACTGATTCCGGTGCGCCGCGTTCAGCGCGTTCGGCCGCGGCAGGGCTGGTGAAATCCGCGAGGGTCAGGGCGAGGGCGGTAGGCCCGCCGTGGTCGGCAAGCCAGTGGCGCAGGGCATCGCGAGAAGCGAGTGGAATGGCGTTCGTCTGTTCCGCGTTCCGCGTTCCGCGTTCCGCGTTACCGAGACTCAAACGTTGGCGATAGAGCGCCTCCAAATGCTCCCGCTCAACAAACAGCGCCGGATCACGCAGCCGATGGCGCAAGCGAGCGGCCACCGTGAACACACGGGCATTGGCCTCGACCACATCCAGGCGCACCGGCTCATCGCCGCACAAACCCTCGCGGATGAACACCTCGGTGGCGGCGGCGGGGTCGATGCGTTCGTACAGCACCAGCCGTCCGTCGCGCACCGGCAGGCCCTTCCACAGCAACGTCTCGCTCACCACCACCTGCTGGCGTTGCGCATGCCAATGCGGATCGCGGTGGCGGCGGCGGATGCGCTCGCCGACTAGGGCCACCACCCACTGGGGATCGATCGGCGCGCACAGCCGCGCGAACAGGCGCGAGGTCTCGACCACTTCGCAGGCGACGAGCCATAGGGGCCGCTGACGCGGCGTCCGGTCGTCCGGTCGTCCGGTCGTCCGGTCGTCCTTTGGTTCGGACTTCTTGGTGGCCAGGGCCGAACCGGGATGCAGCGCCAGCACGCGATCCCCGGCGGCGCGCCAGGTGCCCTGGGCCTTGTCCCACATCAGCACGTTGCCCAGCATCCCCGCGAGCACCGCGCGGTGGACGCGATCCAGCGGCCAATGTTCGGCTTCGTGCCCGGTGGCGGGCAGCGGACCCTGGCCGCGTCCTTCACGGATCGACGACCACAGTTGATGGCGCACGTCGGCCCATTCGCGCATGCGGCGGAAACCGAGGAATAGCGACTCGCACAACTTGGCGCGCTTCGAACCGGAACCGGCGGCCTCCCACCGGTCCCACAGGCGCAGGACGGTGGCAAGATCGCCAGCCTCGTGCTGCAACGGGCGCTGCGCTGCGTCGGCTTTGGCCTCCTGGCCCAGCGGACGCACGCGCGGGTCCTGCACCGAGAGGAATGCGGCGATGGTGCAGGCTTCGTGCGGCACGCCCTCCACCAGACCAGCGACGAGGATGCGCGCCACCTGGGGATCGGCGGGAATGTCCGCCAGCGTGCGCCCCAGCGGGGTCAGACGGTGGCCGCCCTCGGGCCGATCCTCGACCGCGCCCAGTTCATCAAGCAGCGCGCGCGCCTGGACCCAGGCGTTGGGCGCGGGCGCATCGAGCCACGGAAACGCCTCGGGCTCGCCCAGGCCCATGCCCAAGCAGGTGAGCAGCACGCCCGCCAGGTTCGAGCGCAGGATCTCGGGCGGGGTGTAGGCCTCGCGCGCGGAAAAATCAGCCTCGTCGTACAGCCGGATGCAGATGCCCGGCCCCACGCGGCCAGCGCGCCCGGCGCGTTGCAGCGCACTCGCCTGGCTGATGGCCTCGATGGGCAGGCGCTCGGTGCGGGTGCCGGCCTGGTAGCGCTTCAAGCGGGCCAGGCCCGTGTCCACCACGTAGCGGATGCCGGTGATGGTCAGCGAGGTCTCGGCGATGTTGGTCGAGAGCACCACCTTGCGCTGGCCCGGTGGCGGCGGCGCGAAGACCTTCTGCTGTTCATGCGGCGTCAGTCGACCGAACAGCGGCGTGGGCGCGATGCCGCGCACGTCCTTCAACCGCCGGGCCGCTTCCAGGATGTCGCGTTCAGTGGGGAGGAAGCACAGAATATCACCATCGTCCGGTCGTCCGGTCTCGGGAACGTCCGGTCGTCCGGTCTCGGGAACGTCCGGT
>JBILDK010000454.1:0-2885 GCA_044352625.1 Planctomycetota bacterium | reverse complement strand
TGCGCGACGCCGAGGTCTCCCCCGACGCGAAGTACCGCCAGTACACCCCCGTGGCCGGCGCCGACTTCGACGAGAACTACCTCCCCATCAACGCCAGCTACCCCGACATCGCGCCGGGCCGCTACACGGTGCGCGCAGGCGACACGCTGCGCACGGTGGCCCGCACCCTCTGGGGCGACGGGGCGATGTGGTACCTGCTCGCCCAGGCCAACGGCCTGCAGATCCAGCCCGAAGCAGCGCTGAAGGAGTTCACCACCCTCACCGTCCCCAACGTGGTGACGAACTTCCACAACACGTCGGAGACGAACCGGGTCTACAACGCGGCCTGGGCGCTGGGGGACACCAGCCCGTCGCTGCCGGCGCCGCAGTTGCCGCCGCCGCAGTCGAGCGGCAAGTGCGGGGGCTTCGGGCAGGTGCTGATGATCGTGGTGGCGATCGCGGCGACGGTGTATACGGCTGGGGCGGCGGCAACGTATCTGATGCCCGAACTCGTGGCCACTGCGGCGGCGGCAGGCCAAGGAGCGGGCGCGAGCGTGTTGTCGGGCGCCTTCATGAGTGCATCGCCCGGGCTGTCGCTCGCGGCGTCGGCAGCCGGTGGCGCGGCCGGATCAGTCGCGGGCCAGGCCGTCGGGATCGCCACCGGACGTCAGCAGGACTTCAGCTGGCGCCAGGTCGCGATGTCGGCCGTGGGCTCGATGGTCTCGTCCTCGATCGGGCCTGGCGCGATCGGCGCGAACCCGCTCAGCATGAGCCCTTACCAGGCAGCGGCCGCGCGCGCCGCGTTCACCAGCACGAGCCTGCAGGCGGTCTCGATGGCGAGCGGGCAGCAGGGGCGATTCAACTGGCGTGCGGTCGCGGCATCGGCAGTCGGCGCAGGTCTCGGACAAGGGGCGCAGGTCGGCTTCGGCGCACAGGCGGCGCCGAGTGCCTTGTCCACAGCGCTTGGAGAGACGTTCGGCGAGGTGGGAAGGGGGACTGTCTTCGGGATGATGTCGGGGGCGGCGGCGAGCGCCATCGGCAGCGGCCGGGTCATGGCTCGGCAGGTGGCGGTCGATGCGTTCGGTAATGCACTAGGGAACGGCCTGGCCGCTGGACGCGGAGCGCCCACACCTGCAGGGTCGGGACTTCGCACGAGTCAGGAACAGGTCGAGGCGTGGGGACCCCAGTACGGTCAGTACGAGACTTCGCGGTCCACGGACTACAGCCTGACCGCAGGCGGGCCGCTTCCGCGCCTGAGTACGACTGGCGTGGATCCAATGCCGGCCGACGCGCGGGCCGAGTCGAACGCGAAATTCAACGCTTTGGTGACGTTGATGAGCGAGGGAGGCGGCCCGAGCCCAGCGCGCGCGGAAGGCTCCGGGGGCGACGCATCGGTCTTATACGCGGACGCGAGCGGTGCTGGTGGGCTCGCCCGCACGGACATGCTGATACCTCAGGCCAGCAGGTTCTTACCGGGCAGAGGGGCAGGTGCGCGGCTAGAACAAATGTACGATGTGAACGTCAGGCGTGATCTGACGCGCTCGGTGCTCGCGCAACCCAATGGTGACGAAGCAGGCGATCGCGCAATTCGCGAACTCAGGCTCCGGCAGCAAGCGCTGCTGGCACCGCCTATCGATCCGACCATTGACCTTCCGCTAATGGTCGCTGGGCCCGCCGTTCAGGCTGCGCGCTGGCTTGGGCGCACGGCGTTGGGTAGTGCTGAAACAGTTAGCGCCAGACTCCTTGCGCCTAAGGAGCTTGGCAGTGTAGGAAATGTGGCTCTGGGAGTTGACCGCGCCCAGGTGCTTGCCAACATCGCCGACAGCCAGGGTGCACGAGCCAGTTCGAACTTTGGACAATTCGTCAAGAACGAGGGCCAGGTACAGGCCAATCTTGGCATCTGGCCGCCGAACAGTGGCGGCTACGCCCCGACCTACGGAACGATGCTCGACGTAGGGACGCAGCTTGACCGCTTCGGCTATCCGGGTGGCACCTTCGTGTCGCCCTTGGGCGCTTCGTTCGAGTCGCGCGCACTGCCGCCGTCCTATCTCGATACGAAGCCGTACTTCCAATACGAGGTGGTTCAACCTATTCCCGGGGTCACCGAAGCCAAGGCACTTCCTTGGTTCGGCCAGCCGGGCATGGGGATGCAATTCCAACTACCGAAACCAGTTCAGTACTACCTGGAGAACGGCTCCTTGAAGGTGATTAAGCAATGACGCGCAACGAATTGGAATCCAAGCTTGCGGCTCTTGGCGTGAAGCCAAATAGCTACTCCCTCGGCAGCATCCAGCACAGCGACCGTGTGTGTGTAGTGGAGGACGGCGGTCGCCAGAAGGTCTACTACGTCGAGCGTGACAAGCCGGCAGAACTTGGCGCGTTCGACTCTGTGGAGGACGCGTATGACTTCGTGTACGCGACCTTCTGCAAGTGGATGGGCGTCAAGCTCTGAGGCGGAAGATTGCACCTCATTGCGAACTAGGCGGGCAGCCGAGTCCAGGCCGGCCATCGGCCGCCCGTGGGGGCTTGGCCTTGACGCGGTGGCGCGTCCACCGACGCTCGCCTTTTGCCATACCCGGCTGTTGACGGCCTTTGCACTGCCGACGGCAGAGGACTGATCGCCGGTTTCCCTGGCAAGGGCGCGGATTTTGGTTGGAGCCTCCGCCGCCGCCGCGCGCTCGACGAGGTCGGCGGGCGCAGCTTCGAGTACATGACCACCGCCAACGGCCAGGTGCTCCAGCGCTACGAGATGCTGGGCGGGCGCTACGACGAGGCGCTCGGGCGCGTCCTCGACTCCAAGCAGAACCGCCACCACGGCTTCTTCCACTTCGACGGCAAGCGCATCGGCAACGTCGGCAACGACGGCATCGAGCGCGAGGACTACGTCCAGCAGATGTCGAGGGTGC
>JBILDK010000453.1:0-2896 GCA_044352625.1 Planctomycetota bacterium | reverse complement strand
GGTTGGCGGTGGCCTGATCAGGGAATGCGGCCAAAGCGCGGCGGAGGTGGCCGCCCGCATCGCCTTCCTGGAGGCGGCAGACGAGGACACGCTCAAGCGCGACACCGGAGACCACGCCCATCTGGCCGCGGCTGGCTACGGCATTCGCCAGTCGCCATGAGGAAACAGCCACGCCCATGCCGCCCTGGATGATGACCGGAAGGGCGGTGTGCTGAGCGGGAAGATCCATGGGGAGCGCCTCCTAACGGCGAAACCAGCGTGGACGCGAGCCGGCAATATCAAGATGCATGTGAGCTGATCGCCCGCATCCGGGCAGCACCAGATATCACGGTTGCCGGTTGATCCAGCCGGCAATCGCCGTGTGCGCGATGATGCGTAGGTCAAGCCACAACGACCACGTGCGGATATATTCGAGATCCAAGGCCACGCGGCGACGCATGTCCTCGCTACTACGCATCTCGCCGCGCGCGCCATTGATCTGCGCCAGCCCGGTGATGCCGGGTTTGACGTAGTGGCGGCGCATGAGCTCACCGATGTCGTCGCAATACGACTCGTTCTGGCGCACAGCATGCGGTCGCGGTCCGACGATCGACATCTCACCGCGCACCACGTTAAGGAATTGGGGCAGTTCATCGAGGCTGGTGTTGCGCAGCAGGCGGCCGAAGCCGGTGATCCGCGCATCGTCGTGCACGGCGGGGCGGAAATGGCTGCCGGTCTGGCCGCTGCCTTTGGCGTTGACCTGCATGGTGCGGAATTTGAACACGTGGAAGGTTCTGCCCCCAAGGCCATGACGAAGATGGCGGAACAGCACCGGTCCCGGCCCGGTGCAGCGGATCACCAAGGCGATGATCAGCATGGGCAGGGTGATCAGGGCCAGGATCAACCAACCAAGGATTTGATCTTCAAGGGCCTTGGTCAAGCGTTGACGCTCGTTGAGCGGGCTGCCGGTGAGATGGATGAGGGGTTGGCCGCGGAGGTCGGTCGTGTGCAGGCAGAACACCGGCAGACCGGTGAGGTCGAGTGCGAAATCCACCGCAATGGCGCGTTCCATCAACTGACCCAACACGACGGAGAGGTCGGGGTGGCGGTCGAGGGAACCGCATACCACCACCCGTTCGGCCTGGACCGCATCTACGGTCTGCATCAATGCGGCAAGCGGGTGGGAGGGCATTCCAAGGTCGCCTGAGTCATCGCCGCACCGCGCCACCGGCACCATCCCGAGCGCCGGGTGTGTGGCCAAGTGTTCGGACAACCGACGGCAGGGTTCGACGTCTCCCACCATGATCAGGCGCTCCAGGCCGATTCCGGCCCGCAGTCGTGCCTGATGCCAGCGCATGGCGAGCAGCCGTGTTCCAATCAGGCTGAGGACAGTGCTCACCATCCAGGGCCCGATGACCAGGCGCGGTAGCCACGTACTGAATTTGAACAGGTATGCAGCTATAAGCAGGCCGCCAATGGTGAGCAGCAATCCGGCCACGGACCGCCGAATCCAGCGGAAGGCTCCAGGCTCGCGCAGTACCTGGTAGGCCCCGACCACGCTCAGGGCGAACAGCGCCCATGGCACCACGGCAAGGGGCAGGATGCGTGCCACCTGCGGATCGGTCCATTCATGACGACTGATCCAGAATACCAGCCATCCGCTGAGCAGGACGGCATCAGCCACAAGCACGGTCGCCCGTGCAGTGGCCGGCAGCGCACCAGCAGTTTGCGCGCCGCGCCCTGCCAGGGGCGGGATGACCAGCTCTGCTGCCGCCTGGTGTTGCTCCTGCCCTGCGGGCTTCAGGACCCCGGCAGTCTGACGACTGCTCACCACGCGCGCAGATGCCCCAACGCCCGGGTCACCGGGTTGGGCGAGGTACCGAGCAGGATCAGCCGGGCGCGTTGGCCGACCAGTTCCGTGCGTCCGACCAGTTCCGGGACCGACACGCGCAGGCGCAGGCCGAAGGGCGAAGCGGGCTCGACCGCTTCCGCTTCTTTGACGATGCCGCGCAACGCGGCGCCCTCGCTGATCGAGACCAGCACCGCATCGCCGACGCCGGCGGCATCCCGGCGCAGGTCGCCGAATACCGCCGTGATCACGATCGAGGACGGATCGGCGACCTGGGCGATATCCACGCCCTGGCTGACGGTCTGTCCGTCGGCCACCAGGGTGCGCTGCACGCGGCAATCGAAATGGATTGACACCCGCGCCTCGCTCAGGGCGGCTAGGCGGCGCTCCTCGGCGGCGAGTTCAGGGCCGATGGCGGTGAGGAGCTCTGCGACCTCACTGGTCTCGACCGCGATGGCGGCCAGGCGTTCCTGGCGTTCGCGCTCCTTGAGACGGCGCACCTCGGCGTCACGTGTCGTTTCGGGGGCGACCTCGGGCAGCGCCGCGGCCAGGGTGGCGAGCTCCCCGGCGAGGGCGAATCGGCGAGCCTCCAGCGCGGAACGTTTGGCGAGCAATGCGTCCAGGGCGGAATGATCGACCGACGGGTTGCGCACCAGGGCGATCTGTTCGTTGGCGCGCAGGCTTTGCCCGGCCGAGCCAGTGAACGTCACCGACCCCGAGATCGGCGCGCTGATCGGTTGCACGTGGGCCCAGACCTCGCCTAGGCCGGCAGGCGGAACCTGGCTGATCACGGCGATGAGCAAACCCAGGGCGGTCATCGCCGCGCTTGCCAGCAAGACGTGAGGCAGCCAGGGGCGCAGCCGCAGGCTCATGGGTGCCGAGGCACGCGAGGTCAGCAACCGCGGATCGAAGGGCGGCGGCGGCGGCCGTTGCCGGACCAGGCCCGCGGTCAGCGGTGGTGGTGGCGGCCGTACTCCGGAGGTGCCGGGGGCGAACACCGCCATGCGCGGGCCGGGACTCTGGCTGCCCAGACTGATGCGGTCCGAGGGGATGCGACGAGTCAGGCCG
>JBILDK010000061.1:0-9867 GCA_044352625.1 Planctomycetota bacterium | reverse complement strand
CCGGTTGCGGCCCCGCGCCCGCTTCGGCCGTGGCTGCCAGCGACGGCACCTGGACCCTGATTCTGGCTGAGGACCGGCGTAGCGAAATCCTCGGCTCACTGCCGATTGGCGCGCAGATCCTGCGCCTCGAACGCCAGCGCATCGCCCTGGAGGACTGGTTCGTCAACCGCATCCGCGCCACCCACGGTGCGGGGGTGCGCTTGGGGGAGTTGTCGCAGGGATGAGTACGGTGGTTGGTGGTTGGTGGTTGGTGGTTGGGACGTCTCTGTCTCGCTCGCATCGTTTCCGACATGAGGACAGCATGTCGGCCAGCGGGTTTGCCATCGCTGGTCATTCAACCAACCACCAACCACCAACCACCAACCACCGGCGGAAAGCCACATGATCCTCATCGTCGCCGGCGCCACTTTCCGCGAAGCGGTCCGGTCCCGGGCCTTCCTCGGCCTGCTGGTTATCTTTGCAGTGTGTACGGCGCTGTCGCGCATCGTCGGCTGGGTGTCGTCCACTGACGGCAACATCATCACCACCGACCTGGTGCTCAGCCTGCAGGAGATCATCGGCGTGCTCGTGGCCGTGGCCACCGGCACGGCGCTGGTCCAGACCGAGATCACCAACAAGACGCTGTACACCGTGGTCAGTCGGCCTCTCGCGCGCTGGCAGTTCGTGGTCGGCAAGTACCTCGGGTTGGCTGCCGGTCTCGCTGTCGGCCAGGGACTGATGCTCCTCATCGGGCTGGCCTATCTCGCCGGGACCGGGGCCGCGGTCCACGGGTGGCTGGTGCTGGCGGGGCTGCTGACCATCGTCGAGGTGCTGCTCATGGCAGCGGTCAGCCTGTGCTGGACCTCGCTCACCAGCCCGCTGCTCGCCACCGCCTTGTGCCTCGCCACCTGGGCCGCTGGCCATGCGGTGGCGACCCTGCCCCAGCTCATCCACCACCTCAAGGACTGGCAACTGCCGGTGGCCGCGACCCTCGCCAGCCTGGTGCCTAATCTTGGTGGCTTCGCCTATCGCAACGAGGCGGTGTACCGGGTGCCGCTGGAGTGGTCCGAGCTCGCCCTACGCGTGGGCTACGGCGTGGCCTGGATCACGCTGCTGGTAACCATCACGATCCTGGTCTTCCGGCGGAAACAGTTGTGACATCCCACCAGGGAGTGGTCATCCTGCCGGTCTGCACCGCACTCCTCGCCCTGGCCCTGGTGGGCGCCAACGCTCAGCGCTTCATTGGCGCCACGCCCGTGATCCGCGCCAAGGACCTGTCCTTCTTGCCCAGTCCGGTGGTGGCCGAATTGCTCTGCCTGGGCCACCGCAATAGCGCGGCCAAGCTGCGCTGGATCGACAGTTTCGCCTATTTCCAGCTCCAGATCGATCGCCGTGACGACCGCATCGCCGGATCGAGTGACCGCGTGTACGACCGGCTCTACCGTTCGCTGATCCACCTCGATCCACGGTTCCCGGATTTCTACGACCACGTCGCGCTCAACATCGCCGGCATCCAGGAACGTCCCGGGGCCGCACTCGGGTTCTTTCTCGATGGTCTGCTGTGGCAGCCCCATTCCACCTCCTTGTGGCGGCAGAGTGCGGTGACGTTGAAGACCGCCTTCTCCTTCGAGGAACGCAACCCGATCGGCATGAACGGCTTTCTCGATGCGTGGAGCGAGGCCGAGACCACCGCCGACGGCAAGCAGATGGTGTGGGATTGGAAAGCGTCCTTCGCCCGGCGCGTACCCCAGGGGCTTGAACAGATTCCATTCTGGTTCGAGCAGCTGCACCGGACCACGCCCGGATCGCCTACGGCCGACCACATCCTCGGTGTTTTGCGCGAGCAGCTGGCACGCTTTGGCGAGGCTGAGCTGAGCGCGCTGCAGCGTGCCACCGGCTCCAGCGACCTCGCCGGCTGCCTCGACTCGGCAGCGGTAACGGCACGTTATGGCTCAACCCCGCCAATTCTTGGCCCAGTGATGCTGGTGGACGGTCGGCCGACCCTGCGCAGCGATCCCTTCGGCCACGCCTGGAGCTGGAAAGACCGCAAGCCCGTAAGTCCGGGACTGGTTGCGCACCGGGCCCGCAGCACCGCCGGATACCTGACCATGCGCCTGCAGGAACTCGCCATCGCGCAGGGCCGCTGGCCGGCCACGATGGCTGAGGCGACCGCGCTCGGCCTGACCGCCCCGCCGGCGCCCACCGGCTGCGCCTGGCGCGTGGACGGCCGCGCCGTGGTCGTGGATCTGCCCCCGGCACCCGAGCCGGCGTGGACCTTCCCCCGGTGAGCCAGGTGGGATCCGGCGGCTCCATCTGCCGCTTCGCCCTGATCCCTGCTTCCTATGGTCCCAATCATGCAGCCCACCCCCTCCGTCTGCCTGTCCATCGGCGCCTCGGTCAGTACCGGGGTTTCGGGGATTCAGGTAGATATCAAGACCTTCACCGCCCTGAGCTGCCTGAATGCGGCGGTGGTCACCGCGGTGGTCGCTCAGACCGCGCGCGTACTCGACCTGTCGGCCATGCCCGAGCACAGCGTGCGCGCCCAGCTTGAGGCGGTCGCGGGCACCTTGCCGGTCACGGCGGTCAAGGTCGGCTTCCTGCCTGCGGTCGGCACCGTGCGCGTGGTCAGCCGCTGGCTGCGCGAGCATCCCGAGATGAAGGTGGTGATCGATCCCTGCGCAGTGGACGGTCGCGGAGTTCCGCTGCTCACCCCTGAGGTGCTCAAGGCGCTGCGCGAGGACCTGCTGCCGCGGGCCACGGTGGTGGTGCCCAATCGCTTCGAGGCGGCGCTGCTCGCCGACATGGAGGAGTGCATCGGCCGCGACGACATGGAGGCCGCCGGGCGCGAGCTGCTGCACCGCCACGGCGCGCCGGTGCTGGTCACCGGCGGCGGCCTGGCCGAGGGCAGCCTCGACGTGCTGGTAGCGCTCGACGGTCTGCGCCATTTCAACGGCGCGACCCTGGGCGAAGGCAAGATCCCAGGCAGCGGCGCGACCCACACCGCGGCGATCACCGCCGGCTTGGCCAAGGGCGAAAGCCTGCGCGAGGCGGTGATGGGCGCCAAACTCTTCACCACCGCTGCCATCGCCGCCGCTCCCCGCCTCGGCGCCGGCCTGCCGGCGATGGTATGGCACGCGGTCACGGTGCGCGAGCAGGTGATCGTCGACCGCGCCACGACCTCGGGCTGAGCGCATGTCCTGGCTCCGGCTTCTGGTGGGCATCACGGCACTGGCTCCTGCCTGGGCGGTGGATTTCAGCCCGGCGCCAGGGGCGGCGGCAGACTTCGACCCGGGCCAGGGCGTGGCCGAGAACGGCCGTATCCCCAAGGTGCCGCTGCCCATCGTCACCGAACATCCGGAACGCTACCGCTACATTCCGGAAGGGCGCCTGCTGCCGGGCGGGCCACTCGATCGCCTGTTCGTGTCGTTCTTCCCGACTCCGATCTTCTATTTCCGCGAAGCGGTCGGCGCCGGCGGCGGCGTGGGGTTGGTGGACATCGATTTCCGCGGCCAGCGCCGGCAGGAGTTCCTCGGCCTGTTCGTCGCCGCCTCGACCCAGGGCCAGGAGACCTACCGCGCAGTGTGGCAGCGCTGGCTCGACCATCACGAAGTCCCTGGCGGCGGCGTGGTCCAATCCGACCGCTCCTTCCTGCGTATCAGCTCGGGTTACACGCGCACCCGCACGCGACGTTTCTTTGGCCTTGGATCGTCGACCCAGGCGCGGGACGAGACCAACTACACGGACGAGGCGGTTGAGGCGGTGGCTGATCTCGAACACGTGCTGCCGATGCCATGGGGCGATGTGGTGGTGCTGGGATCGTTGCGTGGTGTGCGCCGCAATCTCGCCAGCGGCCGGCTGCCGGACACGCCCTCCACCGAGTGGGTGCATCCCGAACTGGTGGCCCAGGCCGACGGCCGAGCCAGCGGCTGGGTTGGCGGTGGCCTGCGCTACGACACCCGCGACAGCACCGAGAATCCGTATCACGGCCTCAGCCTCGAAGCCCGTGCCGACGCCGCCCCGGTGCAGAGCCTGGGCGCGGGCAGCGGCGGCATCGGCACGCTCAAGGCCACCTGGGCGATCACCGTGCCCGGCCTCGCCCATGACGGCGGCGCCGCCGACCGCCTTGCCAGCGGCAGCGACGAAGAGAACCCACCTACCGACGCCGTGGTGGTGGGGGCGCGGATGCGCTCCACCTGGGGCGACGTCGCCTTCACCGACCTGCCCAACCTGGGCGGCGCCGATACGCTGCGCGGCTATCTCGGCGACCGCTGGACCGACCGCGCCGCGTGGAACGCCGGCGTTGAGTGGCGCATCTGGCTGGTACCCCGCGGCCTCACCTTCACGCGCAGCATCCGCATCGAACGCCTCGGCATCGCCCCCTTCGCCGACCTCGGCGCGGTCGCCGGCCGGGTGCAGCAATTCGACCGCTCCCCACCAAAATGGGCCCTTGGCACCGGCCTGCGCGTCGGCTTCGAACGCAACGCCATCTTCCGCATCGACCTCGCCCGCTCACCGGAACAATTCGCAGTCAACATCGATTTCGGGATGCCATTCTAGCTGTTCCCCGGGAGGGTCGTGTCCCAGCTCGACCAGATTTTCATCACCTAATCGGCTCGAATGGGCGAGCTCGGGCTCGCCCCTCCCGGGCACTGCCGCCAATGGTGAACCTCAACAAGGCGGGCGGATTTCACGAGCCGGTTAGTGATTGCAGCCGTGCCCGTGCACATGGCCGTGGGCGATTTCGTCAGCGGTCGCTTGGCGCAGGTCGGTGACCTCGACGTGGAAGTGCAGGGTTTTCCCGGCGAGCTGATGGTTGCCGCTGACGAAGACCTCGTCGCCCTCGACCTTGAACACGGTGAACATCACCATCTCGCCGTCGCGTTGCGGGTGGTCGGCGCGAAAACGGAAGCCAGGGGCGATCTGCTTGTGCGCGTCCTTGGGAAAGGCGCTCTTGGAGACCACCAGATTCAGCGCCTCATCTGGCTCGCCATAGGCGTCGGCCGGCGGAATCACCACGTCGAGCTTGTCGCCCACGGACTTCCCGAGAAGGGCTTGGTCGAGACCCTTGATGATCTGCTCATGGCCGGCGATGTAGACCAGGGGTTGGTCGGGCTGCGAGGCGTCGATGTGCTCGCCTTCGGCTGTGGCGACACGGTAGTGCATCGAAACGACGGAATCCTTGACGATCTGCATGGGCTGTCCCGGGGAGGTCGCCTGGGGCGACGGTGGAGAGCGCACTGTCGCGCCGCCGTTCGTGCCACAACCGATGATTGCAGCCGGCTGCGGCAGACCTATTCCATCATCATGCGTCTCGCCTTACTGGTCTTTCCGGTCGCCCTGTTCTGTGTCGCCTGTGGCGAAGACCCGGTCGCGGTGACTGAACTGCCACCCGCCAGCGAAGCCGAACTAGTTGCGCTGGCCCGAGATCCAGCAGTGCTGGCCCAGGGCAAGCGGCTGTTTGAGACGGGCAAGGGCTACTGCACCACCTGCCACGGCGTCACTGGCGGGGGCACCCCCCAGGGCGTGCCGCTCAATGATGCGACGTTCATCCATGGCGATAGCCATGTCGATACCGTCCGGGTGATTCGTGACGGAGTGCCAAGCAAAGGGATGCAAAGCTGGAAGGCTGCATTCACGCGCGATGAGCTGCATGCCCTCGCGAGCTACGTACGCAGCCTCGCACCCTGATTCAGGGCACCGGCGAGGTCGGCGGGACACCTTCGCCGCACCATACGTTGGCTTCAGCGGTACGAGCCAAGGCTTCATCGATCAAGCGCCGGCCTACTCCGGAGGACGCCTGGGAACGCGGTCGATCGTCATACGCCGCCACGGGCAGCGTCTGCACCGGCTCCCTGGCGCCGATCGGCTCCTCATAGCCAAAAGCGGCCACGGGGCTGAGCGGCTTGAGTGGAATGAGAGGCAGCGGATCCGGACGATCACTCATCCGCCCTGTGTTTAACGGCAGGGAATGCCCACGATTGACATACATCGGATTGGCGACGCCGCCAATGGTGATCGGCTTCATGCGCTGGCCCGGTGACGCGCAAACGGCGCGGGGACGGTGCAGATCATCGATCGCCGGGGGTTGGGCCGGCAGCTCATAGACCTCGTTGTCCTCGCTCCAGGTACGCTTGGCCATGGAGGCATAGGCGTCCTCGGAGGAGGTTGGCATCTGCCGGGTGGTGTACACCGCGTCGTTCCTCCCGCTACAGCCCCCCAGGACGAGGGCGGCGAAGACCACGGCAAAAGCTGGCAGACAGCGCATAAGGCCTGCCATGACACGCAAGCCGGTGCCGTGGGCAATCCCTTTCCTGGACAGCTCCTCGGGGGTGTGCATGCCGCCCGGCTCAGGCTCTCAGGTCGCGCGGACATAGCCCCCGGGCTGGCGCCGGGCCAGGCGGCGCAACTCCAGCGAAAGCAGGGTCGCGCTGATCGCGCTGGCCGGCATGGCCCCGGTGCGTGCCAGGTCATCGACCGTGCGCGGTTGGTCGTCGAGTAGCAGATATATCTGGCGCTCGCGCCCGGATAGGGCCTCGGCCCGGGGATTGGCCGCAGGCTGGCCAGGCTGGATCACGCCCTGGGCCAGGGTCATCAGCGGCTCGACCTCTTCGAGCACGTGATCCACGCTTGCTACCAGGGTGGCGCCATCGCGGATGAGCTGGTTGGCGCCAGCGCTCTCCGGGTTGTCGATCGCCCCGGGCACCACCAGCACGGTGCGGCCCAGCTCGCCGGCGAGCCGCGCGGTGATCAGGGCGCCGCTGCGCTCGCCGGCCTCGATCACCAGGGTGGCCAGGGCCAGGGCCGCCACCAGGCGGTTGCGGCGGGGGAAAGTACCGGGGCTGGGCGGTGTGTGGAAGGACAACTCGCTGAGCACTGCGCCGCTGGCGGCGATGCGCTCGGCCAGGGGACGGTTCTCTTCCGGGTACATCTTGCCGAAGCCGCTGCCGATCACCGCGATGGTGCGGCCACCACACTCCAGAGCCGCTTCGTGCGCCACGGTGTCGATGCCCCGGGCGAGGCCGGAGACGATGCAGGCTCCGATACGGGCCAAGCCCAGGCTCAGGCGGCGACCCTGGCGATGGCCGTAGGCCGACGGCCGACGCGGACCGATCACCGCCACCGCGAGCGCGTCGCGCGGCAGCAGGTCGCCCTGCAGCCATATCGCCGGCGGCGGATCGGTGAGCGCCTCCAACGCCCGGGGATAATCGTCGTCAAGCCGGGTGATGATGCGTACTCCGGCCCCGTGGCAGGTGGCGCGTTCGGCCGCCACCAACTCATCGCCGCGCGGATCGCAGATGCGCCGCGCGCGCTCGCCACCGATCCCATCGATGGAACACAGCCGATCGAACGGCCACGAAAAAACCTCGCGCAGATCGTCGGTCGCGGCCTGCAATTTCGCCGCGGTCACCGGGCCCAAGCCCGGTACGAGGGCCAATCGCAAAAGCGCGTCGGAGGGAGTCATGGCGCTCGGCCAACGCGGAGCGCGGAACGGGGAGGGCGGAATGGCTGGCGCCAGCCAGACGGACCGTGGGTGGGGCGGAGCGCCATCGACGCCGCGTCACGGGGCCGTTCGTTCCGCTTGGTCATGAGATGGCGCTCGCGAAGGCGGCTTGAACCGCGTCACCGTCGGTGACGACGACGGTCTCAACCGTCCCCGCCGCACGCGGCAGGACAAAGCGCATGCGCCCGCCACTGACCTTCTTGTCGAGGCCGCAGGCGGCGACCAGGGCGGAGAGCTCATCGCGGCCGGCTGCGCGGTGGGTGCGGGGCAGGCCATAGGCGACAAGCAGCGCGTCCTGGCGCGCGCTGAGATTGGCGTCAAAGAGCATCCCAAGGCGCTGGGCCAAGTCTGCGGCCATGCGCATGCCAATGCCAACCGCCTCGCCGTGCAGGTAGGTGGTGTAGTTGGTCTGGCGCTCAAGCGCGTGACCGAAGGTGTGGCCGTAGTTGAGGTGCGCGCGTACCCCCTGCTCGGTTTCGTCCGCTGCCACGTACCACGCCTTGATACGACAGCTCTCGGCAACCGCGTAGGCCACCGCAGCGGGGACGCGGGCGGCGAGGGCGGGCGCGTTGGCCTCCTGCCAGGCAAGGAAGTCCGGTGCGTTGATGATCCCGTACTTGAGCACCTCAGCCAATCCGGCGCGGTATTCGCGATCATCCATCGTAGCGAGCAGGCTGGGGTCGATGACCACCGCCACCGGTTGCTTGAATGCACCCACGAGGTTCTTCCCCGCAACGCCGTTCACCCCGGTCTTGCCGCCGACCGACGAATCGACCATGGCGAGCAGCGTGGTCGGCACCTGGGCGAAGGCGACGCCGCGCATCCAACACGCGGCCACGAACCCGGCGAGATCGCCACTGACCCCACCTCCGAAGCCAATCACCGCATCACCGCGATCGATGCGTGCGGCGGCACAGGCCGCCCACATACGTTCGGCAGTGGTCACGGTCTTGCTCGGTTCACCTGCGGGGAAGGTCGCCATGCTGGCCGAGATCCCAGCGAGCTGCAACGCCCGCAGCAGGCGGTCGCCATGCAGTGACGCCACCGTGGCATCTGCCACCACCAGCGCCTTGCCCGTCAATCGCGGACGCAACAACTCGCCGGCGCGATCAATCAGTCCAGCCGCGATATGAATATCATACGCACGTTCGCCCAATGGCACAGAAACGGTC
Source organism: Planctomycetota bacterium (assembly GCA_044352625.1). GTDB lineage: Bacteria > Planctomycetota > UBA11346 > UBA11346 > UBA11346 > JAKLKR01. The sequence continues at coordinate 1,215 of JBILDK010000061.1, read as the reverse complement.
ATCATAACTAGTTTTTCCCCGGTGCAGTGCGGGCCACAGGTCCGCCGCTATGTCACGATTCATGAATGGTGCGCCACGGAACGAGCACGTCGTTGAGCATGGGAAAGGCGCGACGACGCAGGGTCACCAGACGCAACCCGTGGAGTTCGGCGCAGGCCGCCACCAGGGCATCGTCGGGGTCAAGGTCGGGCCGGGCGCGGCGCAGCTCGCCGGTGCGACGGGCCACTGCTGCGTCGATCGGGATGATCTGGAAGGCCGACAGGCAGCGGTCGAGGGCGTCGGCTTCGGCATGGTTGCCGGTGCGGGCGTGAAGACCGGCGGCGGTGCTCGCTGCCAACGCCAAGTCCTCGCTGGCGAACTCCAGGAACTCACCGGCCTGGACCTCGCCGCGCAGGTAGGCGGTGAGCACATCGTGGTCGATGAGCAAGGCGCTCATGAGCGACCCTTCCACAGGCCGCGACCGCAGCGCAGGCGTTCAAGGCGACCCTCGGGGCGGCTGCGTTCGAGATGCTCGGCCACCGCGCGGCGCACCACCGCGCTCACCGTCTCGTGATATGCTGCGGCCACTGCCTTCAAAGACGTGTGCTGTTCCGGGGCGAGATGGACCTTGACCGGGATCATGGGATCTAGGCTAGCCTCGCCCGGCCCAGCACCAGGGGCTTGCGCGGTGCTGGATCAGAGGCCAGTTATTCTCAGCATGTCGGCGTCCTTCCTCCGTACCTCGGTCCCGCGACAGCGACCCTGGTTGTGGGCTTGGGTCCTGGGCGTCGCTGTCCTGGTGACAGTGGCGCGGGCCGGGGCGTTGTTGCTGCCCGAACTCGCCCAGCGTTCGCTGGCGGCAAATGCGATCGAGGTGGCCCGCGGTGTTCTAGTGACCGCGGTGCTGATGGCTGTGGCGTGGTGGGACCGTGCGCCCGGGGCTCGGCCCCGCGCCTGCTGGCTGGTTCTGACCGCGGCCTTCGCCTGCTGGTTGAGCGGCGACGTGGCCTGGGCGGTGGTCGAGGAAAGCACCGGGTCGGTGCCTGCGCTCAGTTGGATTGACGCGCCTTATCTCGCATTCTATGCCCTCTTCCTGGTGGGCGTTCTGCTCCTCCCGCGGACCCGGGTGCAGCGCAATGAACGCACCAAGCTGCTGCTCGATTCGGTGATCGTGACCCTGGGGGCTGGCGTCCTGGTCTGGTGCTTGCTGGTGGCGGAGGTTTTTCGCTCAACGAT
>JBILDK010000452.1:0-2906 GCA_044352625.1 Planctomycetota bacterium | reverse complement strand
GCAAGGGCGTTCTCGGCACGCCGCGGGTCGATCTGCACGCCAATTGGGAGCAGAGCCGGGAGGAACTGATCGCGGGGAATGTTCTGCCACTCGTGACGGTGATCGCGCCGAGCCGTGATGCCAAGTCTATCATCGCGACGGTCAAGAACCGCGTGGAACAAAACGGACTGGTGAGCGGGTGCGAATTAACCCTGCGAGACGGGAAGAAGGTCACCATGCTGACGAGCGGAGCACCAGCGCTGCTCATGGCCGGAAAACTGGCTGCGTATGCCGAACTGCTGGTCCTGGTCGGCCGTCCCGGCGATAGCGTGCAGCGCGGCATCATCCTGGGTTGCACCGGCCTGAATGTTGGGAACCGCTGGGATGGCTGGCGCCCGGTCGAGACCTCGGATTTCGAATTCACCTACGACGGGAAGAATGTGACCGTGCTCCAGGCGGTCGCGATTCCTTCGGGGAACCCGGCTGTCCTGACATCCGAGGTCGGTGGGAAATAAAATTGGTGCTTCGCCATTACAAACTATCCAAGAAAAAATCCAAACATGCTTATTCGATTACCCATATTGGCGGCTTTTCGACGTCCTGCATCGCGCGGTGGACCTTACGACCGATTCCGAAGGGTGATGACTCCGGTTTCCAGGCCATCGATCTGGGACCACCTTCACCGGGAAGTCTGAAGGCGCGACCCGGACGCCGATGAAAACCACGATGGTTTTACCTGAATTAAGCGAGACATGAATCATATCTCAAGCGCATTCGCATCCATCGCACTCCTTCTTTCGTTGCATTTGCAGTCCGCGGAGAATGCCCAGGGCACCTCGGCTACCACACCGGCAACGAATACCAGCACAGCAAGTCCAATCATGAGACATCTCCCGACCATCTGCGATCTGCGCACGGAATACCGTTCTGCCCCGTTGGGGATCGACGAACCGCGTCCACATCTGAGCTGGACCATCGACTCCCTGCGCCGGGGGTTGCGTCAGCACGCCTGCCAGGTGCTGATGGCATCCTCCAGGGAGGTCTTGGCATCGGCTCACGGAGATCTGTGGGACAGCGGCAAGATCCTCCGAGATGACTCGGCGCATCTGGTCTATGCTGGCGCTCCGCTCTCCTCCAACCAGGGATGCTGGTGGAAGGTCCGGGTCTGGATGCGACGGGCCGGCGAAGGGGAGAAGGAAGAGGTCGCCTCCGAGTGGAGCGAACCAGCGGTCTGGACCACGGGCCTCATGTCCCCAGGGGACTGGAAGGCGTCGTGGATCGCCTTTGGCGCGAAGCCGGCAGCGGACTCTCCCGTGGCGAACGTTCCGGCCGACGCCGGACGTCAGATCGAATCCCCCTCGCCATGGCTCCGCACATCCTTCGATCTCGATGCTGCGGCCGAGCGCGCGATCGTCCATGTGAACGCCATCGGCTACTTTGAACTGTACGTGAACGGTGAAAAGGTGGGAGCGGACCTCCTGAATCCTGCAGTCTCGGTGCTCAAGCAGCGCAGTTTCGTGATGACCTATGATATCTCCCATCTGCTGCGCGGGGGTCGCAATACCATCGGCCTCTGGCTGGGCCGCGGCTGGAATGCCACTGGCAGGCCCGGCGCCACGGATGAACGCCCTCGGGCCCGCCTGCAATGCCACGTTACGGCTGGTGGAAAAGACCGTCTGATCGTGAGCGATGCGACCTGGCGCGCCTCGGCGAGCCCCTTTACCACGCTGGGCCCATGGGCCTGGAATCAATTCGGAGGTGAGCGTTTCGATGCCCGGAAGGACGATCCGGATTGGTGCCGACCCGACTTCAACGATAGCGGCTGGCAAGCGGTTGTGGAAGTGCCGCACCCTGATTTTGCCACCGAGGCGATGCGGTGTCCGCCCAATCGTATCGGTGAAACGATTCCGGCGGTGTCCTGCGTCGACCTCGGCGGAGGACGGTATGAATTGGACTTCGGCCGCGCGCTTTCCGGCCGCGTGCGGATGACCATGCCGGCGCTCGCCTCGGGTGACCTGGTGAAGCTCTGGTATGCGGACTGGCGTTACCGGACGGCCCGTCCCGAGGACGAGATGACGCAGGCGGGGATCGTCAAGAGTAGCTGCAGCGACATGCTCTTTACCGGCAAGGATGGAGCCGTCCGCTATCAGGTCTTCAATCAATGCGATGAATTCATCTCGGCTGGAAGGAATGGACAGGCATTTTGCTCGAAATTCAATTATCATGGGTTCCGTTATGTGATCGTCGAGGGCCTCAAAGAGAATCCAGGCACCTCATGTGCCGTGGCCGAGCTCATCGAGAGCGACCTCGAATCCACCGGTTCTTTCGCGTGCTCGAACGAGCGCTTCAACCGCATCCATGCGCTCAATCAATGGACTCTGCGCTGTTTGAACCTCGGTGGCTACCTGGTCGACTGCCCCCATCGCGAGCGACTGGGATACGGAGACGGACAGGTATCGATCGAGTCCTGTCTGTTGAATTCCAATATGCACGGCCTGTATGCGAAATGGATGCGGGACTGGATCGATACCCAGGATACGTCGAGTGGCGCGCTGCCATTTTCGACGCCTTATCATCCCACGGGGAGCGAAGTCGGATTCGGGCTTGAAGGACCGCCGGGCTGGGGAGGGACCATGCCGGTGCTCGCTTGGAAGATATTCCTCCACTATGGGGATGAACGTGTTCTGAGCGAGGCGTTCCAGCCGATGCTCGCCTTCATGAACCGGATGGAGTCGCACTGTGTAGACGGAATCCTCCGCGGCTACGGCGACCAATGGCAGCAGCTCGGCGACTGGGTTCCCCCGGATCGCGGCATGGACGGAAAGAATTGGCCTTCGCGACCGGCCAATGAATTATTCAATAACTGCTACCGCGTCTACCTCTGGGACCTCATGGAAAAAATGTCCCGCGCTCTGGGTCGCGCCGAC
>JBILDK010000451.1:0-2913 GCA_044352625.1 Planctomycetota bacterium | reverse complement strand
ATCACCCAGTCGGTGCTTGGAAACAGGGTCGCAACGCGCTGTGATGCAGTCCCCAACCACCAACCACTAACCACCAACCACGTTTTTCAGGTTTAACGTGGATCGAGCGCGTCGCGCAGTGCCCCGCCAATCACATTGAGCGCTAGCACCAGGGCAAACACCGCCAAGCCCGGGGCATAGATCAGCCACGCGTAACGGATGTTCTGGCGACCCTGTTCAAGCAATGCACCCCACGATGCAACGGTGGGATCACCCAGGCCAAGAAAGCTCAGACCGGCCTCACTTCCCACCGCGCCAGCGACCATGAACGTCGCGCTGATCACCAGCGGGGTGCAGGCATTGGGCAGGATATGGCGGAACATGATGCGCGTGCGGCCCAACCCGAGGGCCTCGGCTCCGGCCACGTAGTCGCGCACGCGCTGAGCCAGAAACTCGCCACGCACCAGCCGCGCCGTGCCCGCCCAACTGGTCAGGCCGATCACGGTCATGATCACGAACAAGTCGCGCCCGGTCAATGCCACCACGACCAGTATCAGAATGAACGTCGGAAAACACATCATGATCTCGACCAGACGCTGAAGGATCAGGTCGATCCAGCCACCGAGATAGCCCGATAGAGCGCCGATCAGCAAGCCAATGAACAAGGACAATCCAGTGGCCACCAGCCCCACCGTCAGGCTGATACGCGCGCCCGAGAGCATCTGCGCCGCCACGTCTTTGCCGGCGCTGTCCGTGCCCAGCCAGAAGCGCGACCCGGTGACCGGATCGCGCTCCCCCGGGGCGAGCAGGATCGCTCCGGCGGTGGTGGCATCGGCGCGACGCGGGATCGGGGCCGCAACGCCCCAGCCCTGACCCGCGTCCCGCGCGGACACGGTGGCGGTTTCGACCGGGCGGTCGCGCCACAACGGGCGCAGGCCCGCTGGCCCCGGCACCAGGGGCAGGGCACAACCAACTGTGGCCAGGACCAGCAGCAGCGCACCCAGGCCCAGGCGCCGCGATACCGACCAGCGGCGCAGGGCCACCCACAGTACGGTCAATAGCGGCAGACCCAGGGCCAGCAGGTTGAACACCAGATCATGGGGCTTGCCCATGGTCGCGCGATTGAACAGCGCCGATACCGCCGGCAGGCGCCAACCCTGGGTATCATGCCACACCAGACAGGCATCGGTGGCCAGGAACGGCGCGTACACGCCGAGCAGGAACACGGTCGCGACCAGGCCCAGGGCGCAGCGCGCGGGGAGCGAAGCGATGACGCGACCCCAGATGAGGGCGGCGGGGGAGGCACTCATGGGACCGCCCGCCGTGGTTGGTGGAAAGCCCACGTTTGCGCCGGCGCAGAGGTGATGCCAAGCCTGGGTCCGGGGGGGACCCCAACCACCAACCATCGACCACCAACCGCCGTATTCACGTCCGCCCCCGCAAACGCGGATCGACCACGCCATAGAGCACGTCGGCGATCAGGATGCCCACCAGTAGCAGGCCCACCTGCACCACCGTCGCGCCCATCAGCAGCGGCGCGTCCTGCTGGCGCGCGGCCTCGAGCAGCAGCAGCCCCAAGCCGGGGATGGAAAAGATCATTTCGACGATGAGCACGCCTCCGAATAACTCGGCGAGCAGCCCGGCCGCGAGGGTGATCATGGTAATCAGGGAATTGCGCAGGCAGTGACCGTACACCACACGATCCTCGCTACAGCCCTTAGCGCGAGCGGTGCGGGCATAATCAGCGTGCAATTCACCGAGCAGATTTCCGCGCATGTAGCGCGACATGCTGGTGAAGCTCGCATAGGTCAGGGTGGCAATTGGCAACGCAGCATGCCACGCGAGGTCGAGCAGCCACAACGGTGTGGGCAGCCACAGGCTGTCCGGGCTGGACAAGCCGGCATTGGGGAACCACGGCTTGCCGCCGGAATCAGCGGTGCACAGGTGGTGCAACAACAACGTTCCGACAAAGAACGACGGTAGCGACCACAGCCACAGCAGCGAACTGGTGGTGACGCGGTCCTCGATCGTGCCCTGGCGACGGGCAGAACGAATGCCGAGCGGAATCGACACCACCCAGGCAAGCACGATGGAGATGAGGCTCAGCCAGCAGGTCACCTGCCACTTGTCGGCGATCACGCTGAACACGTAGTCCTTGCGCGTCTCGGACCAGAGCGTGCCGGTGACCAGGCGGCCGATGAAGGTGGAGAAGCCGGTCTCGCCCAGAATAGCGCCCCAACGCCCGTCCCTGGGGAAGTCGTTGGCGAGGGCGATCATCGCCGCGCCGTCGCCGGCCTCGGCGGCGGTGCGTAGGCGGTCATTGCGCGCCTGGATGCGTTGCGCCTCGCCGGGGCCCAGGCTCGCGAAATCCCCCGCCTCGACGGTGGTGTAGGCACACAACGCCAGGGCCTGGATCGCGGCCGGATGCAACCGGGTGAGGGCGGGATCGGCCAGCACCGCCGCCAGCGGCGCCACGGCGAAGCGGCCTGCCAACCACAGCTCCTTCTCGCGGCGGTTGCGCGTGGATTCGCCGACGCCAGGCCGGGGCTGAGTGTCCTCCAGCCAGGTGACGAGGTCATCCCGATCGAGAAATCCGCGCAGGTTCACCAGCGCCGGCAGATCGTTGCCGGTGCGACGGAAGCGGTCGAGGTGGTTTTCGATGCGGCGCGTGCCCGCGGCGGCGCGGCGTTCGCCGGTGCCGTCCGCGCTCATCAGCGCCTCGGTCAAGGAGGGCGCCTGCAACCGCATCACCGCGAAATTGATGATCAGGATGCCGAGGAAGGTCGGCACCATCAACGCGACGCGGCTAAGGATATAGCGCCACATCGCTCGGCTTCAGTGGATGCGCTGCCCCGGCTTGGCGCCCGCGTCGGGTGCCAGCACGAAGATCTCGGCCTCGCCGGGTCCGGCGGCGATGACCATGCCCTCGCTGAG
>JBILDK010000450.1:0-2916 GCA_044352625.1 Planctomycetota bacterium | reverse complement strand
GTCAGCTTCCTCCAGGAACTGACCACCACCATCCACCGTGAACACCAGGGCGTGGTCATGATCGCCGAGGAGTCGACCGCGTGGACCGGCGTCACCGCCCCCACCGAACTGGCCGGCCTGGGCTTCGACCTCAAGTGGAACATGGGCTGGATGCACGACAGCCTGGGCTATCTCGCGCTCGATCCGCTGATGCGCCCAGGCAGCCACAACCGCATCACCTTCCACCAGTGGTACGCCTACGACGAGAAGTGGGTGCTGCCACTGTCACACGATGAGGTGGTCCACGGCAAGCGTTCGTTGATCGACAAGATGCCGGGCGATTGGTGGCGCCGTCGGGCACAGCTGCGTCTGCTGCTCGGCTATCAGGTGGCGGTGCCCGGCCGCCCGCTGATCTTCCAGGGTGGCGAGTTCGGTCAGGGCCGCGAGTTCGACTGGGCGCGCTGCCTTGACTGGCACGAGTCAGAGGAACCGGAGCGCAAGGGTATCGCAGCGTTTCTGCGCGCTGCGCTGCACCTCTATCGCGAGTGCCGGCCACTGCATGAGCGCGACGATCACCGCGATGGCTTCCAGTGGGTGGAGTGCAACAACTCCGCCGAGTCGATCCTTGCCTTCCTGCGCAAGGCGCCCTACGCGCCGGACATGCTCGTGGCGTGCAATTTCACACCAGTGCCACGCACCTCGTATCCCCTCGGTGTACACCGCTCCGGGGTGTGGCGTGAACGCCTCAACAGCGACGACACGGCCTTCGGAGGCACCGGCATGGTGAATGGCGAGGTGCTCGCCGATCACAACGGCATGGGCGCATTCTCAGCGCATCTGCGCCTGAATCTGCCGCCATTGAGCATCATCTTCCTAGAGGCTTCCGCATCGTGAGGCGCCCCCTGGGAGCGCAGGCTTTAGCCTGCCGGGGCAATGTCGTTTCGCCCAGACGGCAGGTTGAGGCCTGCACTCCCAGGGGGCGGCTGGGGCGGTTGATGGGCTGCTGCCTGCTCTCGCTCGGTCTCGCCGCGGCTGAGCCGGCGATGTCCCTTTACTGGGATCAGGCGACGGTGCGCGCTGCGGCGACCGCCACCGCGCCCACCAGCGCCTGGGTCGATGATCCGGCGGTGATTGCATTGCGCGCTTTCTGTGTCGCTAGCGCCGCCGCTGATCCGACCGCCCCTGATCTGGCCGCCGCCTGGGACCAGTGGGGCGAGGTACGCGCCACGGCGGCTCCAGGCGGCATCGCCGCCTGGAGCTTAGCCGGACTCACGGACACGGCGTGGCTGGCGGCGCGCAGCGGCCGGACCCCGCATCTGATGGACGGGGTCGCCACCCTCGCTGCAGTCGGAGCCCCGCCCCCGGTCACGCCAGGCCGTGATCCGATTGCGTTGTCCCTGGACCTGACCGCGCTGCGCCGCCTCGATCCCGCCCGCCTAGCGCAACTCGACCGCGTGCTGGTGGGTTGGCGTGATGCCAAAGCCCGGCTGGAGGTCGCGGTGGCTGCGCAGGATGGGGTGTGGAGCGGTCGCGCCAGCGGCCCGCTCACCGCCTTGCGTCCGCTCACGCCAGCCTTCTGCGCGGCGATCCCAGCGGCCCCCGTGCGCCTCGCCCTCAATCTGCCACCGCCGTTGCTTGCGAACACTGTGAGTGCCCTGGCCGGACCGCATCAGGCTTTCATCAACGAGGTGCTGGGTGGTGATCTCGGCGCGGTGGCCCGGCTGTTCACTGGCGACATAGCGCTGACCCTGACCCCGGCCCTGCCGCGGCCCCAGGTATTGATCGTGCTTGGCAGCATCCCTGGTGCGGAGCTGGGCCCGGTCGTGGGCAATCTCGGCGACGTCTTCCGCGGCCGCGGCGCGGTGGTGCCCGGGGCGATCGGCGCCTGGTCCTGGGACACGCCCCTCGGGTCCATGCAGGCTGCGCTTGTTCCTGGCCGGCTGGTGGTGGGCACCGATCCGGTGGCGGTGGCCGCGGCCCTTGCCGGCGATGGGGCGCCATGGTCGCTGCCGGCGGGTGCGGTGGCCGACCTCCAGGCCGAGCCGGCCGGAGTCATGGCCCTGCTGCCCTTCGCCAGTCTGGTACTGCCGCATCCGGCGCTGGTCAGTGACCCGCTGGAGCGCGCCTTGCGCGAACTCGCCGCCGCGGTCGATCCGCTGCTCGCCACCGGGGCGGTGGACTGGGGTCCGCTGCTCGCAGACCAACTCGCCCATCATCATCCCGCCCCTGGACTCGACATGCGGCTGGCGGCGGTGTTCGGCAGCGCACTGCCTGAACGCCTGGCGGCAGCGTGCGCGGTCTACACCGCTGCACGTCAGCCGCCGGTAGTGGTGGCCCGCCGCGCAACTGGCTGGTGGGCGGTCCAAGGGGCTGAGAGCGGCGGCTCCTTCACCGAGTCGCGTCTGGCCGGACTGCTGGCCGCATATCAGCGGCGCCTTGGTCCGGAACTGGCCCAGCTTGTCGTGCTCGATGTGGCGGAACCGCCGCGACTCGAGCTCACGCTGCTGCCGATGACCGGCCTGGCCGCGCTGCCCGGGCCATGGACTGCCAGCCTCGTCCACGCAGGCGAAGGCGCGACCCTCACCGAGACCGGCCTGCCCCTGGGCAGCCTGTTCCTGGGCTGGACCGGACTGAGCCTGTGGCACGAGGCCAGCGCCCGACCTGCGGCGACCGCCGATCTGTGAGCCTGACAATCGCCGTTAATGGTTCATGGTTGATGGTTCCGATGCCGTGAGTTGCGACGTTTTCGGTGCTCACCAAACCTGTGATCATCACCGACGTCGTAAAGCTCTGGTTCGACACCATGAACCATCATCCGCGGTGTTCAGCGTGAAGAGCGGGTGCAGGGCGCACCGTCACGCCGCTCAGGCGTTGACGATCTCGGACAGCGCCAGCCATTCTTCTTCCAGTTGGCCAATGCGCGCAGTGACCTCCGCC
>JBILDK010000449.1:0-2922 GCA_044352625.1 Planctomycetota bacterium | reverse complement strand
CGGGTAGTGACGAGGCGCTGCATTACGCCCTGGGCCACGAACTGCTGCGCCGGGGCGCGGTGGACGAGGCGTGGATCACAGCGCACGCCGCCGGCTGGGAACGGCTGCGACCCATGCTGGAAGCGTGGACGCCGGAACGCGCCGCCGAGGCCTGCGGCCTGCGCGCCGCGGACATCCGCACCGCCGCCTCGTGGCTGGTGGGCCGACCGTGGATGAGCCTGTGGACCATGGGCCTCAACCAGAGCAGCAGCGGCACCGCCAAGGTCGCCTCGCTGATCAACCTGTCGCTGATCACCGGCACCGTGGGCCGACCCGGTTGCGGACCGTTCTCGCTCACCGGCCAGCCCAATGCCATGGGCGGACGCGAGGCCGGCGGCCTCGCCAACCTGCTGCCCGCGCACCGTTCCCTGGCGTCGGCCGAGGACCGCGCCGCGGTCGAGGATTTCTGGGATGTGCCCCGCGGGACCATTCCATCTGCACCAGGTTTGACCGCGGTCGAACTCATGACGGCGCTGCGCGACGGCCGCTGCAAGGCGGTGTGGATCATCGCCACCAATCCGGTGGCCAGTCTGCCCGCGGCCCTGGGCTGCGACGCGGCGCTACGCGCCGCCGAGCTGGTGGTGGTGCAGGATGCCTACCGCAATGACACCCTGCCCTTTGCCGATGTGGTCCTGCCTGCAGCGACCTGGCCGGAAAAAACAGGCGCAATGACTACAAGCGAGCGCCGCGTTCACCTAGTCGAGGCTGCACGACCGGCGCCTGGCGAGGCTCGACCCGACTGGCGCATCATCCGCGACATGGCCCAGGCCATGGGCTTCGCCGCGGGTTTCGATTTCGCCAACGAGGCCGCCGTGTTCGCCGAGCATGTGGCCAGCACCCGGGGCACCGATTGCGACATGAGCGGCTTGTCCCACTCGCTGCTGCGCCAGCGGCGCAGCGTGCAATGGCCCTGTCCCAATCCCGATCATCCCGGCACCGATCGGCTGTTCGCTGATGGCCGCTTTCCCACGGCCGATGGCCGCTGCCGGCTGTGGGCCGAGGAGCCCTGTGCCCGCAGCGAGGTCCCCGACGCGCGATTCCCGCTGGTGCTCACCACCGGCCGTATCCGCGACCAGTGGCACACCCAGACGCGCAGCGGCCTGGTCAACAAGCTGAACCGCACCGAGCCGGCGCCGTTCTGCGAACTCCATCCCGCCGATGCCGCACCCCGCGACATCAGCGACGGCGATCTGGTGGAAGTGGCCAGCGCCCGCGGCACCTGCCGGGTACGCGCCCGCCTCACGCCGGGCATCCGCTCCGGGGTGTGCTTCCTGCCTATGCATTGGGGACCGCTGCTGGGCGGGGCCGAGGGCCGCGCCAACGCGGTGGTCAGTGAGCGCCTCGATCCGGTCTCCAAGGAGCCGGACCTCAAATATTCGGCGGTGGAGGTCCGCCGCTTCGTGCCCGCCGCGCGGCGGATCGTGGTGGTCGGCGCCGGGGCTGCGGCGCTGGCCTTCTGCCGGGCTCATCGCACAGCCTGCCCCCAGGACCGGATCACGGTGATCGGCGAGGAATCCGAGGCCGGCTACGACCGGGTGCAGCTCCCACATCTGATCGCCGGCGAACGCACCTGGGGCCAGTTGTGCCGCGTATTCCCTGAGGAGGTGACGGTGATTACCGGCGTGCGCGTCGAGCGCATCGACCGGGACACGTGTACGGTGCTCGGTGCCGACGGCAGCCGCCATGCTTACGACCACCTCGTCCTCGCCACCGGCAGCCGCCCGGCCATGACCGTGCGCGGTCCCGGCGTCCTCGGCCTGCGCAACCGCGCCGATGCCAACGCGATCCTGGGAGCGCAGGCTTCAGCCTGCTCGGCCGTCATCATCGGCGCCGGATTGCTCGGCCTGGAACTCGCCGCCGCCCTGCGCCAACGCGGCATGCAGGTCACGGTGCTGCAGCGCAGCGACCGCATCATGGGGCGCCAGCTCGACGCCACCGCCGCCGGCCATCTCACCGCCATGTTGCGCGAGCGTGGCATCGAGGTGCGCTTGAACACCCAAGTCGTAGCGGTGAAACCCGGCGCGGTGATCCTGAACGATGGCACGCTCCTGAGCGCCGACCGCATCGTCGTCGCCACCGGGACCGACGCGAATGATCAGCTGGCGTCGGCCGCCGGCCTCGCCTGCGATCGCGGCATCCAGGTCGATGCGCGGCTGACCACGGCCGATCCGCATATCAGTGCGATCGGGGAATGCGCGACGGTGCAGGCTGAAGCCTGCGCTCCCAGGGTCCGGGTCGGCACCACCCCCGGCGCCACCGCCCAGGCCGACGTCCTCGCCCGGGTGCTGGCGGGCGATCCGGCGGCGCGCTGGCGCCCGGTGCCGCTGCCCAACCTGCTCAAGGTGCATGGCCTCCAGCTCGCCGCCGTGGGTGAGGTCGAGGAACGCGATGGCGACGACGTGGTCACGCTGCACGACCAGCGTCGGCGACGCTATGTGAAGGCGGTGATCCGCGCCGACCGCGTGGTCGGCGCCATCTGCCTCGGCGATCTCGGTGCCTGGCCGAACCTCCTCGACCTGTGCCAGAGCGGATCCGAACTGGATGACCTGCGTGAACGACTGCTCGCGCCGGGTGGTGGCGCGGTGGAGGGCCGCCTGGTGTGTTCCTGCCTGCAGGTCGGCGAGACGACGATCCTGCGCGCCGCCCAGGACCACGCCGGCGATGTCGCCAAGGTCTGCGCCGCGACCCGTGCCGGCAGCGGCTGCGGCTCCTGCCGGCCCGAAGTCATGCGCCTGTGTGCCGCGGCCGCCACCAACACCCTCACTGCCGCTCCTACAGGTTGAGCTTCCCCACAATCGTGGACTGCCGTTTACTCAGCTTTCACATAGGTTGATCGGGCCGCTTCGCTGAACTGCCCGATATTGTCGGCCTTACGGCTGACAT
>JBILDK010000060.1:0-9939 GCA_044352625.1 Planctomycetota bacterium | reverse complement strand
CGCTGGCGATCACGCACCTCGACGGCGCGTTGCCGCGCGGTGTCGGCGCGCTGGATGGCTACCGCCTCGGTTTTGGCCTGGGCCATCAACTGGGGCACGACGGCGATGTTGGCGACCGGGTCGGCGTCGAGGCCCAGCGCCGTGGCCACGGGCTGCCAACGAGCGCGACGGCGCGCGACCTCGGCCACGCGCTCGGCGTGGGTGCGCTGCGCCTGCTCGTGGTTGGCCACGGCGGTGGCGTGGCGGCGTTCGGCCTCGGCGACGGTGGCCTCGGCGCGCTCGACCGTTCGCCGTAGGGCGGTCAGACTGGCGGTGGCCTGCGGAATCAGCCCGCCCGTGCCGGGGTCGATGGGGTGCGGATGGTCCAGGGCACCGCATAGCGGACAGGGCGCATCGGGCACCAATAGGTCGCGATGATCCGCCAACGCACCCAGGGCGCGCAGGCGATCGAGCTGCGCCTGTTGCGCCTGGGCCGCCTCGCGTGCCAGGGTGACGGCGGCGCGGGCAGCGGTGACTGCGGCCTCGCCGGCGGCGCGGGCCTCAGAGGCGGCTATAGACTGGCGCTCAGCCTCGGTGACATCCGGCCATGGCGTGGCGAGTTGTTCGACGGCCTGGGTCAGGGTCTGCAGACGAGCTGCGCGGACCTCGGGCGCGATATCGCCCTGGGCAGCGGCCAGCGCAGCTTCGGCCTGGGTCACGGCCTGTTCGGCTGACGCCAGCGCGGCCACCTGTTCGACCTGGGCCGCCGTCGCAGCGTTGGCGGCGAGCTGGGCTGCCGGCAGGTCCTGGGCCGCACGCTGAGCAGCCTTGGTCGCTTCGTGCTGGCTGCCCTGGGCCGCCAGCGCTGCGGCGGCGGCGGCCTGGGCCGGGGCCAGATCGGCCTGGGTCACGGCGGCCACCGATGCCTGGGTCGCCGCTGCGGCCTGCTGGGCGGCGGCAGCGTGGGCCGCTAGGGCAATGGCCTCGCCTGCGCGCTGGCGGGCTTCGCTGGCGGCCACCGTGGCCTGATCTACTTTGACCTGGGCGTCGGCAGCCTGCTGGGCGGTTTCGTGTGCGCGCGTGCGCGCCTGGGCCGCAGTCATCAAGACGGGTTCCAGGCCGCGGGCGACCTCGGCCTGGGCAAGGCGGATGCGCTCGGGTTCGGCGGCAAGGCTGGCAGCGCGGGCACCCTGGGCCGCAGTCGCGAGGGCGGCAGCGGTGTGCTCGGCCTCGCGCCAGGCGCTCCAGGCCTGTTGCCGCGTGCGGGCGGTGGCGACGGCGGTATGGGCCGCGGTACTGGCGACCGTGAGCGCGGTGATCTGGCCAGCGATCTCGCTGCGGGCGGCGGGTTCGAGCACCTGGATCTGGGCCACAGCGGCGTCATGGGTGCGGCACGCTTCGTTGAGTGTGCGCCAGCGTTCGTGGGCTGCCTGCCCCAGGCGCAGGTACAGATCGGACCCGGTGAGCAGCGTCAGCAGCTCGGCGCGTTTGGTGTCGTCGGCGTGCAGGAACGCGGCGAAATCCCCCTGGGCCAGCAACACCACGGTGCGGAACTGCGCCACTGTCAGGCGCAGGTGCCGCGCCACCAGCTCGTTCACGGCGCTCGCGCCCTGGGCCAGGATCGTGCCGGTGCGCGGGCAGATGATGCGGCGGTCGGGCGGCATCACACCGCCATCCAGGCGCTGGTGGGCGCGACGGATCGACCATTCGGCGCGCCAGGGCGTGCCGTCATCCAGGGTCAGGTCGACCGCGACCCGGCCCGAGACCGCGGCGCGGCTCAACAGCGCGGCAGAGTCGCCGTTCCTGCCGCGCTGGCGCGGGGTTTCGTCGAACAGCGCCAGGCACACCGCATCCAGAATGGTGGACTTGCCGGCGCCAGTGGGGCCGGTGATGGCGATCAATCCCGCGCCGCCCACGGGCGATCCTCCAGCGCGCAGGTCAATGACCGGCTGCGGGCCCAGCAGGCTCGCCAGATTCTCGATCGCGATGGCATCGAGGCGCATGGTTAGACCTCCGCCTGCTGCACGTCGGCCAGCAGACTCGCGAAATCGGCGGTCAGATCGGCATCGGGTTCGACGCCCTGGGCGCGGACCACCTCTGCGAACACCGCTTCCGGTGTGACGTGGTCGAGGGTCGGACCATCACCGCCGGCCTCGCCCGGCGTGCTCCACATCGCCGGGACCGTATCGGGATTGAATGCCCGGCGTACCGCCAACGCCATCCACCCCCGTGCGGCGACGCGGTCGTGCAACTCGCGCACCAGACCGGGATCCACCGTGGGCGCAGCCACGGTCAGATCGCACCAACCCGGCAACACATTGGCACCAGGCTGCGGCAATGCCGCGATGGCCGCCAGCACCGTGGGGATATCGCCGCTGATGCGGGCATAGGCGCGCTGACCCGGCAGCACGTGGGCCTCGACCTGCGCCGGGCCGCCTGCGTCATCGACATCTACCAGCAGCACCTGACGCAGCGTGGTGGCCTCATCCATCGCCATGGGCAAGAGGCTGCCGCAGTAGCGCCAGTGGTCGTTGCCACCGACGCGCTGGGGCCGGTGCAGGTGCCCCAGCGCGACATAGGCGCTGCCCGCGGCCAGGGCATCAATGCGGCACAACGACAGGCGCCCCACGGCGCGTTCTCCCAGCACCGGACGCTCGCTGCTGCCCACCATCCCGCCGGCGGCAAAGGCATGGGTCAGCACCAGGCGCGGCAGCGACCCCGCGCGCTCTGTCAGTGCGCGTTGAATCGCGGCATAGCGTGCCGCCAGCCCCTCGGCATGGCGCGTGGCCAGATCGGCCTCGGCGGTGCCCAGCTCGGCCACGCTCACATCGCCCTCGCGCAGGTACGGCACCAGCGCGGCCCAGGCAGCGACCCGTCCATCACGAGCGGTCACCGGCACCACCACCTCTTCCGCGGCGCGATCGAGTGGCAGGTGCCCACGCAAATGGACCTGCGCCGGAGCCAAAAACCCGCGTGGCGCATCCAGGCGCAGCCCGTGATCGTGATTGCCGCCAATCGCTAGCACGCAGCCAACGCCCGCCTCGTGGCGCAGGCGGTGCAGCGTGCGGTACCAGCGCTCCTGTGCTGCCGCTGGTGGATTCACGCCATCGAACACATCCCCAGCGATGAGTACCGCATCCACCGCCTCGTCCCGCGCCAGATTCACCAGCGCATCCAAGGCCCGCTGCTCATCCGGGTCGCGCGGCTGCTCATGGAACAACGCCCCCAGGTGCCAGTCCGAGGTGTGGAGGATGCGGAGGGTGGGCATGGGGAGGGGTCGGGGCGAGGCCGTTGGCGGATGGTCAGGGTCGGTGTAGCGGATGACGGATCAGCCGTCGCCCTGCGCCTTCGGGGGCTTCTTCGACTTGGTGGCACGCTGGGCCTTGGCTCGCTTGATGGCAGCCTCGGCATCCAAGAAGTGCCGTTCGATGGGCGTCGGTTCCTGGAGCAGGCGCTGGCGGAAGCGTTCGTACTCCTCGTGGGCCTTCTCCAGGGCGGCCTCGTGGGTGACGCTGCCGGCATGGGTCAGCACAGGGCGACCAGTCATGGTCAGGAAGCCGCGCAGGCGTTCGATCCAGTCCTGCATGGTCATCGGCTGGCGGTTCAGTGCCTGCACCTCGGCCATTTCCAGGTACGCGGTGACGATGCGGTTGAGGATGTTCAGTTCGTCGGGGGTCAGGTAGTTCTTCGCTACCTCGACGTCGCGCCGCAACAGCATCGAGCCGGGCACATGGGTGATCCCCATCAGCGGCTGGTCGGCGTCGGCCCGCTGCATGATCACCTCTGCGGCGGTGTGACCGTGAGCTGCCCAGTGCATCTGGTTCTGGATCCGCTTGAACAGGTCCTGGGTCGCAGGGGACTGAGGATCGTAGTCGATGCTGGTGGCGTAGAGATCCAGGACCTTGCGCCAGAACACTTTTTCCGAGGAGCGGATGTCGCGGATGCGGGCCAGCAGCTCTTCAAAGTACCGATCGTTGGCCGGTTCTTTCAGGCGCTCGTCATCGATGGTAAAACCCTTGACGATGAGCTCGCGCAGGCGCTGGGTCGCCCAGATGCGGAAGCGGGTGGCGACGGTGCTTTTCACCCGGTAGCCCACGGAAATGATCACATCGAGGTTGTAATACGTCAGCGTGCGGCGCACCTGTCGCTGCCCCTCCTGGCGAACTACCGAGGAATCCTCGGTCGTTGCCTTCGGATCCAGTTCGCCCTCGGCGAAGATGTTGCGGATATGCAGCGCGATATTGTCAGCCGAGCATCCGAAGAGTCGGGCGAGATCACTCTGGGTCAGCCACACCGTCTCGTGCTGCAGGCGCACCTCCAGGCGCACCCGACCATCGTCAGACTGGTAGACCAGCAGGTGGCCGCCGGGGGGGCCAGGGGTATCGGTCATGGGCGGTTCCCGTCCAATGTTTCCAATGGGTCAGATCGCCGTTCGGTCAGGGCCTGCCGTTCGCGGTCGAGTTCCCGGCGCAGTTCGTCCTCGCTGGGCAGCACGAGCCGGTACCGACTGGCAAACAGCTGCTCGCTGCCGTTGAGCACCGAGAAGCGCACGACCGAGGCGTCCTTCTGCGCACATAGGATGATGCCAACGGTCGGTTGGTCGTCGGGGCCCCGGCGCAGTTCGTCGTACATGCGCACGTACATGTCCATCTGGCCGATGTCCTGATGCGTCAGCTCGGTGGTCGTGAGGTCGATCAGCACAAAACACTTCAGCAGGTAGTTGTAGAAGACCAGGTCGATGAAGAAGTCCTTGGTCTCGGTGCTGATGCGCTGCTGGCGCGCGACGAAGGCGAAGCCCTTGCCCAGTTCCAACAGGAAGTGCTGCAGGTGGTCCATCAGGGCCTGTTCCAGGCGTCCTTCCAGCAGGCGCGCGGTGCCCGGCATGCCCAGGAATTCGAGCAGCACTGGGTCGCGGACGAATTCGCGTGGGGTGGCCGGTAAGGCTGCGATGTTGGCCTTGGCCTCTGCCTCAACGACCGGCTTATCCTGGCTGGCCAGCAGTCGCTCGTAATACAGTGTACTGATTTGGCGCTCCAGGGCGCGGGTCCCCCAGTTCTGGCTCGTGGCCTCGTTGGCGTACCACTGGCGGGCGGCAGGCGAATCCACGCGCAACAGCAGCCGGTAATGGGTCCAGCTCAATTCATGGCGCAGTGCGTCACGAATTGGGAAGGCCTTGTAGAACAAGCGCATCTGACGCAGGTTGGAACCGTCGAAGCCCTTACCGAACTCAGCGGTCAGGGTCTGGGCCAGGCGCGGGATCAGGCGCGCGCCATACGTGGCGCGCTCGGCGCCGCCCTGCTCAAACTCGACGATGTGGCGACCAACCTGCCAGCAGGTCTGGACCTGGATCGTGTCGGCACTGCGCAGGACGCGGGTCCGGGCATCCTGGATCAGGGCGCGCAGCTGACCAAGCAAGCTGGTGAGCGGTTGATCGGGGGTGAGGTCAGGCATGTGGGCGATCCAGGGTCATGATTCAGGTGGCGTCCGCTCGGTGTCGTCGGGGTGCGGGGTAGATCCTACCGTGCCGGACTCCAGCGCTGGAACCACGCCTGGGGAATGGGGACGGCTAATTCCCACACGAAGGTGATCGGCTTGCTGCCGCGATATTCGAGGCAGCGGGCGATGGGACCGAGGGCGCGGAACGGCTCATCTGGGCGTTCTTGAACGAACAGTAGGAAAGTCCAGCCGTTACCGGGGGCGTCGAGATACCGGCGTCCAACCTCGGTGGTCGGCGCAGTTGAGGACTGTGACTGCCACTGGAAGCGCTTCGGGGATAGCGCGCAGTCGTCGTAGGCGATACGACCATCAAAGCCCTTGGTCTTGTCCAGCGTGACAAAGAACGCGGCCCGTTTAACCGCGTGGAGCCATTCGACGCCTGCTTTGGACGAGATCGCCTCGCCGTCGCCCTGCATGCCCAGGGCACTCAGGATCTCCCGTCGGCCATAGCCCGCATGCAGGCAGAGCGGCACATCCGGCATGCCGGGTAGCGGTTGGAAAACGAGGTCCGTTCGTGATTCCAGCACCTCAGCCAGGGCTGCCATTTCCTGCCGTATCGCCGGGGATCGCTCCAGCTTGGCCAGGAGGGTCTGCCCGCCACCCCGCCCGGTCTTGTCGAGCAACTGGTAATTAAGCATGCGCAGGCGACGGACCTCTACCTCGCCGTCGGGGCGGTAGGCCACGCCCTGTTCCGCCACGCGGCGTATGCAGGCCAACTGCCTCTGATCGTCCGTGTGCAGCAGCCAGCCCAGGCGACGCGCTAGGTCGTTGTCCTCCTCGCTGCCGGCTGGCGTGGGCAGGCCGCAGGTCCGACGCAACGCCATCCAGCCGCTGCCGTTGCCGCGATCTGGATACAGGTCCTCAAGTTCCAGGCCCTGGTCGGCGATGAAACCCGCGAGGCTAATGTCGCGTCCGCCGCGCAGGCCAATGCATGCCCGCAGTTCGACCTGCAGGCGCTTCCACGACTGCTGCACCGCCACACGCAGGTTGCGCAGCACCTGTTCGCGGGTCTGCGCCTCCAGATGGATGTGGCAACCGGGCGGCAGGCGGTCGAAGCCCTGTTCGACGCTCTCGATGAGGGCGCGGCGGTTGAGCCCGGTGATTGGGCCGAGCATCCGATCGAAGCGGAATTCCTCGCGGTGGCGACCGACGAAGTCGAGAACGAGGCAGGACTCTTTGCGCTGTCCCCCGGCTTCGTGATGGCGCAGGCCGCGACCCAGTTGCTGCAGGTATACCACCGGGCTGTGGGTCGGGCGCAGAAACAGCAGCGTATCCACGCTGGGGATGTCGATGCCCTCGTTGTAGAGGTCGACGGTGGTCAGCACTGCCAACTCACCGCGGGCGAGACGACCGGGAGCCTCGCTGCGTTCGGCATCGGCGGTCTGGCCATGCACGCAGGCGGCAGGAATGCCGGCGCGGGTGAAGGCCATCGCCATGAACTGGGCGTGGGCCACGCTGACGCAGAAGGCCAGCGCCCGACTGGCACGGGGATCACCGACCTTGCCTCGCCACGCGGCGATAACCGCCTGGGCGCGGGCTTCGGGTGCGGCCATAATCAGGGCCTCGACCTTTTCGCGTTCGCCGACACGGCCCCACCCGACCTGACGCAGATCCAGGTCATCGTCGCAGCCGTGGTATTCGAACGGCACCACCAGCTGCTGATCGAGGGCGTCCCACAGGCGCAACTCCACTGCCGGACTGCCATCGGGGCGGGCGTCGAAGTGTGGCATGATGGAATGACCATCGTGCCGTTCCGGGGTGGCGGTCAGGCCCAGCAGCTGCTTGGGGCGCAACGTCGTGACCACCTCTTCGAACCGGGTTTCGCGGCCCATACGGTGACATTCATCGATGATCACCGTGTGCCAACGGTCCGGTTGCGCCAACAACCGCCGGGCATGGACGCTGTCGATGGTGGCGAACAGGTGGTCGAGGCGGCGGGGTTCGTGGCTGCCTCCCAACAATTCTCCGAAGTCGGAGATGCCCAACGGGCGCAACACCGAGCGGAAGGTGGCCAGCGTCCGCTCCAGAATCTCCACGCGGTGTGCGATCACCAGCAGCGTGGGCGGTGAGCCTGCGCTGCTGCAGGTGTTGCGATAATCCAACGCGGCGACCACGGTTTTTCCGGTGCCGGTGGCAGCCACCACCAAGTTGCGCCAGCGGCCATGGCTGCGCTCGGCCTGTAGCCGCTCCAGCATCACGCGCTGGAATGGCCGGGGAATCCAGTCGAAGGCAATGATGTCGGGCGTGCTGGTCGTGCGGCAGCCCTCGCCCCGCTCCTGCCGCAGCGCGGCGTCCAGAGCCGCGACATGATCCTGGTTTTCGGGATGAAACGGCTGGAACTCCGGATCCTGCCACAGGCACTCGAACTCGGCACCAGCACGGGCGAACAGCTCCGCCTGGGTTCGCTGCGGCACCTTCACCGTCCATTCGATGCCACTGATGAGCGCGGCTTGCGACAGGTTGGCTGAACCGATGTAGGCCGTCCCTGAACCGCTGTCGCGGTGCAGCATCCAGGCCTTGGCATGCAGGCGCGTGCGACTCCCATCCAGCGACACGCGCACTTCGGCGCCGGGCAGGCGGGCCAGCTGCGCGACCGCCTCGGCATCAGTGGCCCCGGTGTAGGTGGTAGTCAGCACACGCAGCCGCAAGCGAGGAAGTCCATCTGCCGTGATGGCGGTCGCCTGCTGCAACACATCGATGATCCGGCGTACGCCGGAACGGGTGATGAAGCTCATGAGCAGATCGGCCCGATCGGTGGTGGCCAGCTCACGGCGCAGCTCACTCAGTAGTGCAGGTTCCCCTCGCCCAGCGGTGAACAACCAGGGTTCGCGCAATCCCATCGCCGGCAGCACGGGCGGCTCAGGATCGCGATGGACGCTGTCCAGCACGCGAACGGGCATAGGAATCGCGGATTCGCGCCGCAGGCCGACGATAATGCCGTTGACGAGGGCCGTCACCCGCACGGCACCGTCCTCGCCCGAACCCGCCGCATCGAGCGTATCGGCCAATTCGCGCTGCAGCAGGTCGATCAGACGTGGAACGAGGGCCTCGTTGGGACAGTTCCGGAGTGCCGCGTGTGTCCCTGCGGAAATGTGATGCAAAGCCTGAGCAATCGCGGCGTCCACCGTCACGTCATAGGCGCCGAGAGCTAGTTGTTCGGCACTCATGTCGAGATGGTCCACTCATCAATTAGGGCGCAAGGCGGTCACCTGAGGCATTGTCTCACCCCGTCATCTCAATCACCACCCGCACATCCACCCACGGCTCATCATCTGGGTCGGCGGGTACAGCGCGAGCAGGTGCCGCGGCCACTGGACTGCGGTGAGGACGGTGCGGATGATCCAGTCACCGCCCACCTACGGCGTGACCGGCATGAACACCTGCACCGGGCCGGCGATGGTGGGTGGCTCGACCGTGAGCAGCAGGACCCGTTCACCCAGGCGGGCGATGGCATGATCCCGAAAACCGCTGTTAATGGTTGATGGTTCATGGTTCCGACACCGTGATTTGCAGCGTTGAATCCGCGTACCCAACGGGTGAACGCCACCGGCGCTGTATAACCATGGCTCGATACCATGAACCACTCACCATGAACCATCAACCGCGACATTTGGGTTAATTCATCGCAAGCTTTAGTAAAAAATCGACAAGCCCGAACAACGTAGTTGGATCTTACGCGGAGTCCCGGGGCCGGCGTGCGTGGTGGCCTCGGCCACCGCCCAGCATGCCGCGCCAGCCGGTGAGCGTCGCCCGCCTGTCCTCCACCGACAGCCGCACCCCAGTATGTGTGCTGCGCTTGGGCCGCACCTGGATTCGCCTGCCGCACGGCACTAGCGTACCTACGCCAGGGAAAGATCAGGCACGGCGGCGACGCAGCACCAGCATCAGCATCAGTCCGCCGAAGATGGCCCCAATGCCCTTCCCGCACGAGCTGCCATTGTCGCCGGGGACAGCGAACATCGCGCTGCTCGGCTTGTCCGGTGCTTCGACCGTGCCATTCACCCCGCGGATCACCAGGGACTTGGTCCCGGCCAAGCTGTTGGGGGCACCCGGGGCAGGGAGAGCCAAGCTAGCAGGGGCCCCGCTCAGATCATTGATCTGGGATCCTGAATCCAGGGTCAGCACCGCTGGCAGGGCAAGGTCCAGGTCCGCCGAGAAATCCGCGGAATCGATGGTGTAGGTCCAGGTCAGCACATCGCCACCCCGGCTACCATTGCCATAGGTCTTATTGCCCCCGGCATAGACCGCCCGGCGGGTGATGCCGTTCATCGACAGGTTCAAGCCGGGCGAACCCGACACCAGCACATCCTGGGACCACGTGACCTGGATGCGAATGGTCTGGCCCGCCACATACACGCCGTCCGGATCCGGCGAAGACACCAGGAAGGGAATGGCCAGGTTGGGGTCGATATCGTTGTCGGTGATGGTCAGGGTGGCGGCGGTGGGGGTGCCGAGCAGATAGTT
>JBILDK010000448.1:0-2931 GCA_044352625.1 Planctomycetota bacterium | reverse complement strand
CATCTGCGTGCCCACCAGGCAGTCGGCGGCGCCGTCGCTGAAGGCCTTGAACAGGGTCGCATGGCCCTGGCGCTCGGCCACGGTGTCCGCATCGACGCGCAGGATCGAGAGGCCAGGCACGCTTTCGCCCAGCAGCGTGGCGAGCTGTTCCGTGCCCAGGCCGAAGGTGCCCAGGGTCTCTTGACCACACGCCGGACAGGCCCGGGGCATGGGTCGCTGAAAGCCGCAATAATGGCATTTCAGCGCATGTACCGCCTTGTGGTAGGTGAGCGTGATGGCGCAGGAGCCGCACTCGATGGCGGCGCCGCAGGACCGGCACGACACCACCGGGCTCCAGCCACGGCGGTTGAGCAGCACGATGGCCTGCTCGCCCCGGGCCTTCACCTGGTTGAGCCCGTCGAGCAGTTCGCGGCTGACCTGGAGCGCACGCTTG
Source organism: Planctomycetota bacterium (assembly GCA_044352625.1). Classification (GTDB taxonomy): domain Bacteria; phylum Planctomycetota; class UBA11346; order UBA11346; family UBA11346; genus JAKLKR01. Next base: position 2,498 of record JBILDK010000448.1, on the reverse strand, counting down.
GCCTCCTGGCAGGCCTGGCGCATGTCCACCAGCAGCGGCACCGGCAGGCTGCCGCCCTTGGGCCGGTTCTTGAGGATCAGCACGCGATAGCGCCCGCTGCGCCCGTTGTGGATCGATTCGAGGGAGGGGGTCGCGCTGCCCAGCAACACCGGCACGCCGAGCTGACCGGCATAGACCACCGCCAGGTCGCGGGCGTGGTAGCGCGGGACAGACTCCTGCTTGAAGGACTGCTCGTGCTCCTCGTCCACGATGATCAGGCCCGGCTTGGGCAGCGGTGCGAACAGCGCCGAGCGTGCGCCCACCACCACGTCCACCTCGCCCCGGGCGCAGCGCTGCCACAGCTCGGCGCGCTCGCCGTCGGTGAAGCCGCTGTGCCACACCGCCACCCGGGCGAAGCGCCGCCGCACCCGCGCCGCGAGCTGGGGGGTCAATCCGATCTCGGGCAGGAGCAGCAGCACCTGGCCGCCGTTGGCGATGACCTGCTCGGCGAGTTCGAGATAGACCAGGGTTTTTCCGCTGCCGGTCACGCCGTAGAGCATGAACGTGCCGCCGCTGCCGGTGCGTAGGGCCTCGGCCACGGCGTCGGTGGCGACGCGCTGCTCGTCGGTCAGGGGATGGCGCTCATCGCGCACGTCGAGGCGCACCTCGCGCACCGCACCGGTCTCGACCACCGCCACCGCGCCGGCCGCCACCAGCTTGTCGACCACGCCGCGGGTGGTCTTGGCGACGGTGAACAATGCGGCGAGGGCGATGCCCGCATCCGGCACCGCCGCCAGGACCTCGCGCTGGCGCGGGGTCAGGCCCGGCACGCTGCGATCGCGCAGTTCCACCGTCAGATCCGGATTGAGCTTGGTGCCCTCGCGCACCGGCGACGGCACCGCGCCGGCCAGGAACTCACCAAGGGAACAGCGGTAGTAGCGCGCGCCCCACGCGATCAGGCGCATCAGGTGCGGCGGCAGGCGCACCCCGGCACGGCGGTCGGTGATGGCTTTGAGGGTGATGCCCGCGGGCGGTTCGCGGTGGTCCACCGTGAGCACAAAGCCACGCAAGCGACGCGGACCGAAGGGTACGCCCACGCAATCGCCCACCGCGAGATCGGCAAGCGCGTCGGGCACCGCGTAGGTGTATGCATCGCGGCCAGGCACATCGAGGGCGACCTCCGCCAGGAGCGGCAGGTCGCCCTCGGTGGTGGCGGTAGCGGTGTCGGTCGGCGACGGCATGGCCAGGCATACTAGCTGGGTGAGGCGCCGGCATACCCCAAAGTTGGGACCTTTGGCAGGTCCGCTGGTGAGTCGTCCTTGCCGGGTCACTGCGTGCGGTAAGTGTACGGCATGCTCACCGCTTACCTCTGCTGCCCGTCCTATCCGTTGGCGGACCAGACGATTACCCAAGAGACCGTGGTGACTGCGGGCCGGCTGTGCCAGGCGCTGGGCTGGCGGCTGGTGGTGTCGCCACTGCTCGACTTGCATCCCGGGCCAGGAGTCTGGCTGCCGGCGGCCCAGCGCACCGCCGACCTGCGCCGCGCCCTGGGACATGAGGTGGTGATTGCTGCCCGCGGCGGGTACGGGGCAATCGAGTTGGCTGATGCCCTGCTCGCCCATGCCGGACCCTGGCCGGTGATCGTGGGCTATTCCGATGTGACCATCCTGCATGCGGCGGCGTGGCGCGCCGGGGCCCCGGCTGGCGTGTACGGCTTTATGCCGGCGGTGACCGGTGGCCCGCTGGCCTTTGACAGCGCGGTGCAGTTGCTCAGCGGCGGCGGCTGCGCCCTCGACCTGGCCTGCGGTGGGGAGGTACTGCGCGCGGGTTCCGCCAGCGGCCGGCTGTTCCCCGCCTGTCTGCGCGTGCTCGCCGGGCTGGTGGGCACGCCGCTCATGCCCGACCTGAGCAGTGCGATCCTGGCCATCGAGGACATTGACGAGCGGCCTTATCGCCTGGACCGGGACCTGAACCAGTTGCATCTTGCCGGGGCGCTGCGCGGCGTGAGCGGACTGGTGGGTGGTCGGTTCCGCTGCGCGCGTCCGGACAACGACCTGGGGCCCGAACCGCGCGACATCCTCCGCGCTTGGGCCGAACGTCTGGGCGTGCCCGCCGTGAGCGGCGTCCCCTTCGGGCATGAACGCGATCCCATCAGCCTGCCGGTGGGGGCGATGGCTGAGTTGCGCGTGGATGGTGCGGACTGGTCCCTGGCAACATCACCCTGAATCGAGCGTACATCTCCCATGACTTCCCGTGCCCGTTCCGCCTTCACCTTGATCGAGCTGCTGACCGTCATCGGCATCATCGCCCTGCTCGCCGGCATGGGCTTTGGCGTGGTCAGCGTGGTACGCAAACAGGCGAAGGTGGTGCAGTGTACGAACAACCTGGAAAATCTGGGGCGGGGGATCAAGATGTTCCAGATGGATCGAGGGGACAACAGTTTTCCGGGGTCCCTGACCATGATGTTCGATGCGGGTGGACCGCTCGCTGGCGAAGCCAAGACAAAAATCATGGTGTGC
>JBILDK010000447.1:0-2932 GCA_044352625.1 Planctomycetota bacterium | reverse complement strand
CTCGGCGGCGCGGCGGCGATAGGTGAATGGATCCACCGGCTCGGTGGGCGCGGCGACGGGGCCGTCCTGGTCGCGCCACCCGGCGTAGCGCGCAGCCAGGGCCTTGGCCACCGGAATTTCTGCTTCTGGCGGTTCGGTCAGGCTGACGCGGATGGTGTCGCCCAGGCCGTCTTCAAGCAGCGCGCCGATGCCGGCGGCGCTTTTCACCCGACCATCCTCACCGTCGCCGGCCTCGGTCACGCCCAGGTGTAGCGGATAGGCCGGATGCCCGCCCTGGGCCAGGCGTTCGACCAGCAAACGATAGGCCTGGACCATAATCTTGGGGTTCGAGGCCTTCATCGAGATGATGCAGTCGCGGAAGCCTTCGCCCTCAGCGATGCGCAGGAATTCGAGTGCGGATTCGACCATGCCCGCCGGCGTGTCGCCGAAGCGGTTCATGATGCGGTCCGAGAGGGAGCCGTGGTTGGTGCCGATGCGCAGGGCGCGACCCAGGGTTTTGGCCCGGCGCACCAGCGGAATGAAGCGCTCGGCCACGCGCTCAAGTTCTTCACCGTACGCTTGGTCGGTGTATTCGACGATCTTGAACGCCTTCTTGTCGGCGTAATTGCCCGGGTTCACCCGCACCTTTTCCACATGCTCGACGGCTTCGAGGGCGGCTGCAGGCATGAAGTGGATGTCGGCCACCAGCGGGATCTCGTCAAATCCCGCGGCGCTGAAATTCGCACGGATCGCTTTGAGCGCCTGGGCGTCCTTCACCCCGGGCGCGGTGATGCGCACGATCTCGCAGCCGACCTCGGCCAACGATATGCACTGGCGCACGGTGGCGTCGATGTCGCTGGTCTTGGTGGTGCACATGCTCTGCACCACCAACGGTGCGGGCCGGCCGTGGAACAGGCCGCCGACCTGGACCCGGCCCACCATCACAGGTTGGCTGATGCGGCGGGCGTAGGCGTAGCGGGGGGTCATCACCAGAGGGCCTTTGGGTAGTGGGCGCGGATGGTCGTATCGGGGGTGATCAGGGTGGAACCGGTGAGCGCTGCATGGGCGGTGATCAGCCGGTCGAAGGGATCGCGGGTCCAGGTCAGGGGCAATGCGGCGCCGACGATCGCGGCCAGCGGCTCGGGGCAACGCACCAGGCCGATGGTCCGCTCCAGCTCGCTGATGATGGTGTCGGGTGCGTGAGAGAGGCGGCGGACCTCGCGCATGTAGCCGAGTTCGAGTTCGACCACCGGACTGATCCGGCAATCCGCTTCGGCCTCGATCGCCGCGCAGGCGGCAGGCGTGAGGCGGCGTGGATCCCCGGCATAGAGCCAGATCACCACATGCGTATCCAGGTAGATCATCCTAAACAACGCAATGAACCGTATACTTCGGGCGGGGTTAACAGGATGGGGAGGATGGGAAGGATGGAATTCACCGGGACATTCGACGGCTTCATCCTCCCCATCCTCCCCATCCTGTTCCTTTTTTCGAACTCACCCAGCGGGAGAGCGCGGAACATGCTTGATAGCTCTGAATCAACGACTGATGCATGCCCCTTGGCCGAGTCCATGGCGTTTTTTAGGATCATGCCGGCGGCGTCCAGCCCAACTGGCGGTCCTTTTCCCCCAGCCACGCGGCCTCGTTCCACAGCACGGGCGGATCGTTGATCAGGTCGCCAACCAACAGATCGGGATGCATCTTCAGCCGGTCCAGTTTGCGGGTTCGCGGTTTGGCCCGGATCTCGATCTCGGTCCCGCCGCGGGTCAGGTACAACACCTCGCCCTCGGCTACGCGGTCGAGGTGGCGGTACAGATCAGCACGCAGGTTGGTGGGCGTGGTTTCCATGCCCGTTTCATGGAGCCGTACGTACGTCAATCAATGACGCGCGTACGTTAGTCGCACAATTCACGTAAGCGTCTGCCGTACTTGTCGATGCGTTTCGGTCCCAACTGCGGGACGCTGGCCAGGTCGCCGGCGCCGTAGCGCTTGAGGTGCTCCAACGCCTTGGCGGGAAGGACGACCTGCAGGGTCACGCCGCGGTTGGTGGACTCGCCCATGCGCCAGTCCTTGAGCCGGCGCTCACGGCGCACTTCGGCGTCGTCCACCTCGCGGTGGTTGGGGTACGGCGGAAGGGCCGGCGGGTTGGCCAGGGCGTCCTTGATCAGCGCGATCAGTTCCTCGCCGTGCTCAGCCAGCAGCCAGCTCTTGAGGCCGCTGCGCTTGAGCAGTTGGAAATTCGTCGGCGCCGAGCGCGCCACCGACAGCAACGCCTCGCCATTGAGGATCCGGCCTGGCGGCTGGTTGTGGGCCTTGGCCACACCGTCGCGCCACGCGTACAGCGCATGCAGCACCGGCAGGCGCTCTTTGGCCACGTCGCGCACGCCCTTCATGCGCCACCAGTCGGCGGGATCGAAGCCGCCGTTCCAGCCCGAGGCAGCTACGGCGGCGCTGGCGATGGCGTGCTCCTCGACCAGGTCGGCGGCGAGGATGGCCTCTTCCAGATGCTGCGCGACGGCAGGCAGGTGCACCACGTCGTCGATGGCGTAATCCAACGCTTTGGGATCGAGCGGCCGGGTGGCCCAGTCGTATTGCGTGTAGGCCTTGTCGAGGGCCACGCCACAGATGCGCTCGACCAGCGCGCCGTAGCCGGTTTTTTCCCAGCCGAGCAGGCTGGCGGCCTGCTGGGTGTCCCATACTCCGCCGAGTTCGAGCGCGAAATCGCGGCGCAGCGTGGCGCAGTCGTACTCGCCGCCATGCACCCACAGCCGCCGGTCGTTGCGCGCGAACGCAGCGCGCAGGCCGTCGAGCGCGGGGCACGGCGCGGTGGCGGTGAGCGGTTCCCAGCCGGTAGCCGCGATCAGCGCCAGGGTGTCGAGCACGTACAGTTCGCCGCCGGCATTGGCCTGAAGCAAGCAGGTACGCTCGCGGTAGACGTACATCGAGTTGGCCT
>JBILDK010000446.1:0-2939 GCA_044352625.1 Planctomycetota bacterium | reverse complement strand
CCCAGGCGAAGCTCGACGAGAAGGACCCCCAGGCCGTGGCCCTCGGCTACGCCGCCGACGCCACCAAGGTCGACGCCAAGAAGTACCCCAAGTACGCCGCCGGCCAGGTGTGCACCAACTGCGCGCTGTACCAGGGCAAGCCGACCGATCCGTGGGGCGGGTGTCCGCTCTTCGCGGGCAAGCAGGTGGCGGGCAAGGGCTGGTGCACGGCCTGGGCGAAGAAGGCCGCGTAAGCGTCACTGCAGACCCGTGCGGCCGGAGGGCTTCCGGCCGCACGGGGTCGCGGCATACCTGACGTAGCAGCGAGGGTCTACCCCGAACCGGTGTCGCCGAGCGTGCGTCATCGTCGGCAAGGTCTGCCACATCCGGGACCCGGTGGAGGCCGCAGTCCTTCTTTGGGTCAGCGTGGCCTGCCCGCAGCCCTGTGCTGAGGGCACCAAGCGCACGAGTCGTCTGAGCGCCAACATGCCGCCCTTGCTGTACGACTGCGCACCCCAGTCCTTTCTGGACGTGGATGGGGCTCAGCGGGGCGTCTGAATCTCGATTCGCAGAGATGCATACCAGGCAGCCAGATTGGAGATGTCGTCATCGGTGAGCATCCGGGCGATCACCGACATCACCTCATGCTTGCGCGCGCCGCTTCGGTAGGCCTGCATCTGCAAAGCCGTGTAGATGGCCGGCTGGCCGGCCAGATGCGGCGCGTCGGGCGCCGTGGCGATGCCCTGGACGCCATGGCAGACGGCACACATCTGCGACTTGGCCCGACCGGCTTCGGCGTCCCGTGCCTGGGCAGGGCCGCTCGACAGAGACAGCAGCACGACCACCGTCATGCACAACAAGGATCGAAGCATCTTGGAGAACTTCCCGAACGCTTGAAAAGGACCGGGCGAGCCAGACCAAACGGTCCGGACCCGCCCGGAGAGGGTGTCGGAGCCCGCTCACGCGGGGCTCGAGACGGCCCTCAAGGCGCGCTGTAGGTCACGCGATAGATGGCGCCAGCGAAGTCGTCGCTGATGAGCATCGAGCCGTCCTTCATCATGGCCACATCCACGGGCCGACCGCGGTACAGGCCGTTGGCGTCCAGCCAGCCTTCGGCAAAGACCTCGTTCTTGTCGGCAGTGCCATCGGCCTTGAGCGACACGAAATTGATCAGGGCGCCGGAGGGCTTGGTGCGGTTCCAGGAGCCGTGGGCCGCCACGAAGATGCCGTTGCGGTACTTCTCAGGGAACATGTTGCCGCCCGAGAAGGTCATGCCCAGCTGCGCCTGGTGGGCCGCGAACTCGACTTGCGGCTTGGTCCACTGGGCCGGCGGGGGCATGCCCTTGAGATCGGGCGCGGCATCGGTGCCTGCGATCTGCACGTTGTTGCCATGGATGTACGGATAGCCGAAGTGTTCACCGCCGGTCTTGGTGATGCGGTTGAGTTCTCCCGGGGGCGTATCGTCACCCATGCCATCGGTCTGGTTGTCGGTGAACCAGACGGTCTTGTCCTTCGGGTTGATGTCCATGCCCACCGAGTTGCGCACGCCCACGGCCACGACCTGGCGATTGGAGCCGTTGAACGCGTTCAGGCGGACCATGCCACCGATGCCCAGCTTCTCGTACAGCGCCACCTTGTCCTTGGGCTGCACGTTGAAGGGCTGGCCCAGCGTGATGTACAGCTGGCCCTTGTCGTCCACGCGGCAGGTGCGCGCGCCGTGGTTGTAGCTCTCTTCCTCCACGGGGATCAGCTGGCCCTGGGGCACCACCTCGATGACCGCGACATCCGGGCCTTCGTAGAAGAACTCGGCGGCAGGGAAGTTCAGCACGCGGTTGTGCTCGGCCACGATCAGGAAACCGTCTCGGGTCCAGCACTCGCCGTTGGGGTTGGTGAACTTCAGGGAGGGCGCGAAGGACTTCACCTCGTCGGCCACGCCGTCGCTGTTGCGGTCGGTCACGGCCCAGACGGTGGTCTTGCGGGTGCCGACGAACAGCATGTTGGTGCTGGGCGCCACCGCCATGTGGCGGGCGTCGGGCACGATGGCGTACAGATCGATCTTGAAGCCCGGGGGCATCTTGATGTTCTTGAGGTTGGCGCGGATCGCGTCGGCATTGCGACCGGTCTGCGGCACCGTCGGAATGTTCAGGTCGGTTGTGGCGACCTTCATCTGCTTGAGCTTCTCGAGGTTCTGCTGGGCGACCGCCGGCATCGCCATCGCCCCGATCAGGGCTGAGGCCGCGGCGATTCGCGCGGGACGAAGGTTCAGGGACATGGGTGTTCTCCTCACGATGATGGCTCTTGTGGTGACAAGGCGACGCAGCCGCAGTGACGTTGCGGGCCGCCAGGCTGCCCTAGCGTGCCTTAGGCCTCGATCCGAGCGTTTCAAAGTTTTGATCGGTCGTCAACTACAAACAGGGGTACGGTCTTCCGAGAACGAGGCTTAGTGAACGGAGCGCGCCGGATGTCCAGCCGCCCTCAGCCGATGAACTCCGCCACGATCCGATTGAACTTGGCCGGGTTCTCCTCGAACATGAAGTGCTGCCCGCCCTCCGCCTCCTCGAAGATCTCCAGCCGCGCGCCCTTCACCTGCGAGGCCGCCCAGGCCACCGACTTCCAGGGCACCAGGCTCACGCGCCCGCCGATGAAGAGGCTGGGCACGTCGATCCGCGCGAACACGTCGCGCCAGTCCTGGTGGCAGTGGTTGTAGAGCAGCGTCGCCGCGTGCGCGCGCGGCAGCTTCAGGTTCTCCGCGATCATCCATTGCAGCGTCTCGGGGGGCATCTTCGACGTCACCATGCCGCCCACGAAGCCGGTCGTCGTCGCCACGCCGTCGGGGCCCGCCAGCGCGTTCATCGTCTGCGTCACCGCCTCCGGCGTGAAGATCGCGCCCGCGTCCTCGGCCTGCTGCGCGCTCCAGGTCGGGTCCGAGGTGAGCATCGGCGGCTCGTCGCAGAACACGA
>JBILDK010000059.1:0-9961 GCA_044352625.1 Planctomycetota bacterium | reverse complement strand
TCAGGATGAAGGCAGCATGGTGTGGGTGCTGCTCATCTGTCGGCAGTAGCCCATGACCGACCTTTGTGGTGCATGCCGGCAGTTGCTCAGCGAAAGATCAGTAGATCCGAACCGCCAGATCCTCGCGTAGCATATCGGGCTCGACTGTGCACCAGCATGTTGGCCAACGCGCATCTGCTCCGATCGATGGCGCGGCCACAAGCGATCGCGGAAAACACCAGAAAAATCAGCGCAATTCGACATATAATGCCTTTCTGATCAGGCGGCACACTGGCTAATGAGTGAAAATTCGCATTCTTGAGCGTGAATTCATTTGGAAAATTGAGTCACGCTGTTCTGATGATGCCTCACCCCTTTAAGGAAAATCATGGCCTCCATCGTCGCTCTCGCTGCCAAGCTCGCCACCACCAAAACCAAGATCGCCGCTCTGAAGGAGCAGGCTGTCGCTGTTAAGAGCGCCCTCGCCGCCGCCAAGGCTGCCGCCAAGGACAAGAAGGCCTCTGCCAAGGCCAAGAAGCCCAAGGCCAAGTAATCCATACCGTCCGCCATGGGCGGGCGAGTTGTTGTGATTGTCAATCGCCCCGGGAGCGTGCTCCCGGGGCGATTGCTTGTGGCTGATCCGACCCGCGGCGGTTCCCCTTGGGCGCCCCCGGGTGATGCTGTGGCCATGTCTGTGGACCAGCCCAGCCCTGATGAGCTACGACGCTACGTTTGCGGGGCCTTGCCCTTGGCGGCGGCGCGCACCGTCGAAGCGTGGCTGGCGCAGCAGCCAGAGACCAGTGTCGAGGCGTTACTGGCCACGGCGGCGGATGCAGCGGGGCAGTCGCTGCCGGTTGATCTGTCGCCACCTGACGCCGGGTTTGCCACTGATCGGGCGGCGTCCCGCCACCGGGTTATCGGCAACCTGGGCGAGGGGGGCATGGCGCAGGTGGCCCTGGCCGAGGACCTGATCCTCGGCCGGCAGGTGGCGCTGAAGCAGCTCAAGGCGCGGCGGGTGGACGAAAGCCTGGAGGTTTTTTTGCTGCGCGAGCAGGCCTTTCGCCGCGAGGCAGCGCTGACCGCCAGTCTGGAGCATCCATCGATCCCACCAGTCTATGATGTCGGTTCGGCGGGCGGGCGGGCGGCCTTCACCCTGCGCCGGGTAGCGGGCACGACCGTGGCCGAACGCATGCGCACCGAGTCCCTTCCGGCACTTGGCTTGGTTCCGGCGCTGCTGCGCGCGGTCGAGGCCATCGCCTATGCCCACGCCCGGGGCGTGGTACATCGCGACCTTTCGCCCGCCAATATTCTGCTCGGCTCGTTCGGCGAGGTACAGGTGCTCGACTGGGGCTTGGCGGTGCGCGTCGGCGAGGGCGCGGGGCTCAGCGTCGGTACGCCTGGCTGGACTGCGCCCGAACAGCAGCATGGCGCTCCCGGCGACCCGCGACTGGATGTCTATGCGATCGGGGCGCTGGTCCATCTGCTGCTCGCGGGCGGCATGCCTGGCGACAGCCCATCTCCGCGGCGCCCACGTGGCCTGGTGGCGATCATGCATCGCTGCCTTGCCGCTCCGGCGGGGCGCTATGCCGACGCCGGTGAGGTCGCGGCCGAGTTGCGCCGCTGGCTGGACGATGGCCTCACCCTGGCCGAGGAGGCCGGTCCGCTGGCCCGCGGTTGGTGGCGGGTGCGCCGTTCGCGTCGCTTGCGCGCAGCTGTGCTGACCCTGGTGGGCATGACCGGGGTCGCGTGTGGTGCAGCGTGGTGGCAGCACCACGCTGGCGTGACTGAGGCACGTCAGCGCTTGGAACGCATCGCCGCAGTGGTTGATGCGAGCCATGCCGAATCGCTCCGCCTAGCACTGAGCGAGGTCGAGCCGATCCACACCGCGCATCCCGCCCTGGTCGAGGCAGCCACGCTGGTGGCGCGCTTGCAGTCGGCTGCCGAGGTGCTGGCCCAGCAGGCGCACGCTGCGGCGGGCCGGGCCGGGCTCGAAGCCTTGCTTGAGCGGACCCGGCGCAGCGGTTCTTGGCCGGGCGAGGTCGAGGCCTGGCAGGCAGCCCTTGCAGTGGTGGATCCCCCGCTGCCGGCTCCGGCAGGCTCGATGGACTGGTCCCATCTGCCTGATGCGCCCGCCATTGGTGAAGCATTGACGTGGCTGTGGCGAGCGGCTGCTGAACGCGGGGACCACGTCCGGGCGCAGGCCGCAGCCCAGCGTCTGGCACTGGGTGGACCGGATGTGGCATGGCGTGCATTGGGTCGGCTGTGCAACGCCAGCCGTTTCGCCGCCCATGAACCGGTGGCCCCGGCGGGGGCGGACCGCGACCTGGTGCTGGCGAATCCTGCCACCGCGGCTGTCGCCTTGGCGATCTTCGCTGCCGACGTCGAGTTTTCTGAGCGCGCATTGCGGGTGCTGCGGGATCAACCCGGGGCTTTCTGGCCGCTGCTGGCGGCCGGCCGGGCGGCGCTGGCCGCGGGTCAGGCCGAGGCAGCCCGCGCCTACGCCCTGACCGCCCAGGGCGCCGAGCCGGAGAGCATGTTTCCGCCGTTGCTCCTGGCCTATGTGGCGCTCGCCCAGGGCGATGATGCCACCCTGGCCCGGGCGGTGGGTCTCGGTTTGCGCTTCAACCCTGCCCACGGCGAGCTGCTCGGCCTCCAGGCGGTGGCGCTGGTCCGGGCCGGGCATCGCGATGATGCCCTGGCGGTGGTGGAGCGCCTTGGCGGCGACCATCTGCGCTACCACCTCGCACATCGCGTCGGCCATCCCATGGAGGCCACCGTGGATGCGTTGGTGGCCGCAGGATTGACCATTCCCGCCGGTACCCCTGCGCTTGGGCCGCTGGTGCCTGGCCATCATCATTGAGGTTCCATGTCTCCTGCCGTGATCCTCTCCGTGCCGGGTATCGTCTGCGCTGGCTGCGTGCGGCGCATCGAGGGCGCGCTGTCCACGGTGCCCGGACTCGCGGCGGTGCGCGTGGATGCGGTGACGCGCACGGCGCGGTTCGAGGCCGTCGCCGGCGCGCCGCCAGACCTCACCGCCCAGGTGGTGGAGGTCCTCGCTGAACTCGGCTATTCGGCCCAGGTCGCGGCGCCCGCTGCCGCCCAGGCCCAGGCCGACGAGGCGGCGGTCCTCGGCCGCCTCGCGGTCAGCGCGGCAATCCTGGCGCTGCCGGTATTGCTGCTGGGCCACGACATGGTGCCGGGGATCCCACACGAACTGGGCCGCATCATCCAGGCGGTTTTGACCAGCGTGGCGATCTTCGGACCCGGCCGCCACATCCTGATCCCAGCCTGGGCAGCCGTACGAAGGCGCAGCCCGGACATGCATGTGCTGGTGTCCATCGGTGTGATCGCCGCGTGGTCCTATTCGCTGGTTGCGCTGCTGCGGGGCGGAGCCCACGCGCATCTGCACTTCGAGGCTGCCGCGGTGATCATCGCTGCAGTGCTGCTCGGCCGCCGGCTTGAGGCCGGGGCGCGTCGCCAGGTGGTGTCGGCAGTGTCAGGTCTGGCGGCATTGCAGCCGGCGATGGCGTGGCGTCTGGGTGCGGATGACGTGGACACCAGCGTGCCGGTCAACGCCCTCACCATTGGTGATCGCATTCTGGTGCGGCCAGGTGAACGGCTGCCGGCGGATGGCGTGGTGCTCTCTGGTACCTCGGCCATCGATGCGGCGCTGATCAGCGGCGAGAGCCTGCCGCTGGCGGTGGGCCCTGGCGACCGGGTGCGCAATGGCACGTTGAACCAGGAGGGGGCTCTGACCATTCAGGTCGCGGCGGTCGGCGCCAACGCCACCCTCGGCCGCATCATCGCTGCGGTGGCCCAGGCCCAGGCCACGCGCGCGCCCATCGCGCGGCTCGCGGACCGGGTGAGCGCGGTCCTGGTGCCGGTGGTTCTAGGTCTCGCCTTCGTCACCTGGCTGGCGTGGTCCCTGGGCGGTGCGGGGCAGGCCGAGGCGCTGATGTACGCAGTGGCAGTGCTGGTGATCGCCTGCCCGTGCGCCCTGGGTTTGGCCACGCCGGCGGCGATCAGTGTAGGTATCGGGCGCGCGGCCGAACTGGGCGTGCTGTTTCGCGGTGGGGCCGCGGTCGAGGCTGCGAGCGCCATCGACCAGGTGGTGCTCGACAAGACCGGCACCCTCACCACCGGCCGGCCGGTGCTGGTTGGGCTGGTGCCGGCCCAAGGGATCTCCGAGGACGAACTGCTGCGCTGGGCTGCGGCGGCAGAACGCGGCAGCGAACATCCCGTGGCCCAGGCGGTGACGACGGCGGCCCGGGCGCGGAACCTGGTGGTACCGGGCTGCACCGCGTGGGTGGCGGCCCCGGGCCAGGGCATCACGGCCCGGAGCGCGGAGGGTACCATTCGCGTCGGCACGGTCGCGTGGATTGGGCCGGATGCAGCGACGGCCGCTGCGGCAAGCGCCCAGGCCGAGGCCGGCCGCACGCCGTTGGTGGTGCAGCGCGACGGCATCACCCTCGGCGTGCTGGCCGTGGCCGACACGCCCACGCCCGAAGCCGCAACCGCCGTGGCCAGCCTGCGTGCGCTAGGCGTGGAGGTGGCGATGGCCACCGGCGATCGGCGCGAGGTCGCGGCAGCGGTGGCCAGCGAACTGGGCATCAGCGATCTTCACGCCGCCATCAATCCCGCCGGCAAGGCGGCGCTGGTGGCGGCATTCCAGACCAAGGGCCGGCGGGTGGCCATGGTCGGCGACGGCCTCAACGATGCTCCGGCCTTGGCGGGTGCTGACTGCGGAATCGCCGTGGGCAGCGGCACCGAGGTGGCCCAGGCGGCAGCGGACGTGGTGCTGTTGCGCGGGGGTCTCGCCGGGTTGCCACTCGCCCTTGATCTGGCCCGGCGCACGCGCCGCGCAATCCGTCAGAACCTCGTATGGGCCTTTGTGTTCAACCTCCTCGGCATTCCGTTGGCGGCGGGTGCGCTGGTGCCCTTCGGCGGCTGGGCCTTGGATCCGATGGTGGCAGGCGCGGCCATGGCGCTGAGCAGCAGCGCCGTGTTGCTCAATGCGCTGCGCCTGCGCTACGCGCTGCGTTGAACCCGATTGCCGCAGTTGATGGCGGATGGTTCCGAGACCTCCACCTGGGGAAATGTTCACGCTCACCGAGTGGTTGGAGCGAAAAAAACGGCACAGCAGGTTGCGGAACCATCAACCTCCAACCATGAACCATCAACCGCGTTTTTCAGGCTGAATCAGAAGAGATCCCGCCCGTCCGGCCCGGCCACGTCTTCCAACGCGCAGCGCAGGCGGCGTAGGGCGTGGAACATGCGCGAGCGCAGGGTGCCCGAGCTGACTCCGCCGAGGATCGCACCAGCTTCCTCGTAGCTGAGGTCTTGAAACATAACCAGCTCGATGACCTCGCGGTAGATTTGCGGTAATTCGGCAATGGCAGCGCGCAGGAGCTCGGTTGATTCGCGGTTGGTCAGGGCCTGTTCAATGACGTCGGCTGAGACCCGCGCTGTGCGCGGCTCGCGCGCGCCGTCCTCGTCCGCCGCGAGATCGCTGAAGGTGACCATCGCCCTGCGTTTGCGTGCGTGCAGCCAGTCGATGGCGGTGTTGCGCGCCACCGTATACAGCCAGGTGGTGAAGCGCCGGCTGGTGTCGAACGAGTCGACCTTGGTGAAGACCTTGAGGAACACGTCCTGGGCGATGCAGGCAGTGCCGTCGTAGTCGTGTACGATCTGGTGGATGAAGGCCAGGATCGGCCGGTGCCAGCGCGCATACAACTCCGCGAAGGCGGCATAGTCCCCACGCTGGCAGCGGGCCGCCAGCTCCTCGTCCGGGATCCGGTCGTCTGTGGGGGGGGCGCCAGCCATGGTTCAGGTATGCGGCGCTACTGTGACCTCGACGATGAGGCCGTCCCCCGGACGTACCGGTTCGCGGAAGGCGATGCGCTTGGTGGACATCAGGCGCGGGCTGCCGTCGTGGTCGCCAACCACCAGGTCGCGTACATCCACCACGGGCGTGCCGTCCTGACGTTTGATGGTGCCCTGGGCGACCACCGGCCCATGAAGGCCGAAGCGAGCCCGGGCGATCCAGGCAGCGTCGGCCACCGCACCCCATTGAGTAACGCCCATCATCAGCGCAGCGCCGGGGAAATGCGTGGCGCAGAAGGGGTGGTTGACCGGATAGGTGTAGGAGGTCGCCAAGCTGCGCGCCGCGGTGTCGACATGCATCACCGCATCAGCGAAACGCAGGTGCTTGGCCTTGTAGTCGAGCAGGGTCGGATCCACGGGCTCGCTCGGCAGTTGGCCGTGGAACGGGCGTACTGGAAAGGAGGCGACCTCCGCCAGGACCGCCGAACCAGACATGACCTCGGCCTCCAGCACGGTCACGCCATCGACTTCGGCGCGGGTGCTGAACGAGGTGAAGCCCTGGCGGTTACGGGTGATCTGGGCATACCCGATGATCGGCCGATGCAGCGGAGCCAGGACCGGCATGGTCAGCTTGCCGATCATCGAAAACACCGCCACCTGGCCATGGGGCGAGAGCTGTTCGTGGAGCAGCGGCACCCCGGTGATGGCGAGCAATTCGGCGATGGCCGGCTCGTACCACCAGCGGCCCTCACCGCGATCGCGACGGCTGAACAATTCACGACCACGCAGGTCGTTTGGCGGAATGTGGGTGGTGGACACAGCCGAGAGCCGGTCCGCGCTCATCACCACCTGATCCGGGAGCAGGTTGTGTCCGCGGTGCGGCAGGTAGTTCTTGAGGGCGGCGGGATCGAGGGTGAGCGAGGACATGGGGAGCAAACCATCGGAGGCCCGCTGCGCTTGGCAACTGTTCAGGCGAGCCGTAGCCGGCCATCCCGTCGCTTGGTCAGCGTACCCCCAACCAGGGCCGCGACCACCAGCGGATACAGCGCCCGCTCGGCTGCTTGCACCCGTTCCGCCAAACCATGTGCATCATCGTCGGGTTCGACCGGGACTGTGGCCTGGGCCAGGATCGGTCCCTCGTCATAGCTGCCGGCTACGAGGTGAGCGGTGCAGCCGCTGACCGTGTTGCCGTGGGCGATCACCGCGGCATGAACCCGCTCGCCGTACATCCCCTTGCCGCCGAACGAGGGCAGGAGGCTGGGATGGATATTGACCACGCGGCCAGTGAAATCCGCAGGTGGATCCCAATAGCGCAGCCACCCGCACATGGCCACAAAGCGGGCGCCGTGGTCGCGCAGGGCGGCGCTGACGGCGTCGGTTTCGGCGGCCACCACCACCGGATGGCCGAGGCGCTCAGCGCGGGCGATGCCGCCCAGTCCGGCACGGCTGGCGATGACCACCGCGATGCGCGCCGGGATACGCCCGTCGGCGCAGGCGGTGGCGAGGTTCTCGTAGGTTGAGCCGGAGCCCGACAGCAGGATGCCGAGTCCAGGGAGGTCGCTGTTCACGCCGCCACGTTGGCAGCACCCTGGCCCTTGGCAACGGCGTGGCCGCACGCACCGTGCGCTCACGGAGGTCCCATGGCGATCTGGAGCAAGGGCGGCGATGACACCAACGCACTGGTGCACGCGTTCACCGTCGGTGACGACCATCTCAATGACCGGGTGATTGCGCCCTATGACATCCTCGGCTCCATCGCCCATGCGCGCATGCTCGCTGCGGTCGGCCTGATCAGTCCCGCTGATGGCGCCGCGTTGCAGCGCGGGCTGTCCACGTTGCACCGCGAATACCTGGCGGGCGCATGGACGGTGGAGGTCGCCGACGAGGATGTGCACAGCAAGGTCGAGGCCCTGCTCACCGCGCGCCTCGGTGATGTCGGCAAGCGCCTGCACACCGGACGCAGCCGCAACGACCAGGTGCTCACTGCCGTGCGCCTGTGGCAGAAGCACACCCTGGCCCAGGTCGCCGCCGAGGTCGCCGCGACCGCCCAGGCGTTTCTCGCCAAGGCCCGCGAGCACCAGTTCCATCCGCTGCCCGGCTACACCCATCTGCAACGCGCCATGCCCTCGTCCGTGGGCATGTTCTTCGCAGCCCACGCCCAGCTCATTCTTGACGACCTGGTGCTGTTCGACGCGGCCTGGCGCCTCGCGGACCGTTGCCCGCTGGGCTCTGGCGCGAGCTATGGCGTGGGTCTGCCCCTCGATCGCGCCCTGACCGCGCGCGAGCTGGGTTTCGCCCGCGGCGGCGGGGTGGCCATGGCCGACGCCAACGGGCGTGGCAAGGTCGAGACGGCGGTGCTTGATGCCTGTGGCGCGGTGCTCGGCGATCTCTCTCGCCTCGCTGCGGATCTGGTGTTCTTTACCAGCCAGGAGTGCGGCTTCTTCGCGGTCGGCAAGGGCTTCACCACCGGCAGCTCGATCATGCCGCAGAAGAAGAACCTCGATCTGTTCGAATTGCTGCGTGGGCGCACCGCGCGCTTCCTCGGTCTGCGCACCGGGCTCTACGCCACCACTGTCGGCCTGCACTCCGGCTACTCCCGCGATCTGCAGGACACGAAGGCGCTGTGCATCCAAGGTGTCGAACTGGTGCGCCAAGCGGTGGCAGTGGCGGGTGCGGCGGTGCCCACCTTGCAGCCCGTGCGCGAGCGCATCCTTGCCGCCCTTGACCCGGCGATCTATTCCACTGATGAGGCCTATCGCCTGGTGCGCGAACAGGGCCTGACCTTCCGCGACGCCTATGTGCAGGTGGGCAACAATCTCGCCGCCCTGGGCGCCCCCGACCACGACGCGGTGGTGCGCGGTCGCACCCACGCCGGCTCGACCGGGGCCCTCGGTCTCAATGGCCTCGACGCCGAGGCCACCGCC
Organism: Planctomycetota bacterium; assembly: GCA_044352625.1. Taxonomy (GTDB): domain Bacteria; phylum Planctomycetota; class UBA11346; order UBA11346; family UBA11346; genus JAKLKR01. Next base: position 1,235 of record JBILDK010000059.1, on the reverse strand, counting down.
GCAGTCAGCGATTGGCGGCAGCGGCGGACGGGGCTCGAAGCGACCTGGGACGCATTGCTCTGACGCGGCCTACGCCTCACCCGATAGCAACGTACCGGGTCCCGCGCTTCTGCCCCTCGATCCGGGCATGGCCCGCGTCGACCAAGCGTTGCAGGAGAGGCCGCACCACCGCAGCGTCCAGGCCGGTGGCAGCGCGGCCGGCGGCGTTGTCGAGCGAGCCGGCCTTGCGCAGCGCAGCGAGCAGCTTGGCCGAAGGGTCCCGCGGCTTCCCGCGGCCTGCGGCTTGTACCGGCGCCGAGCGCGCAGGTTTCGCCTTCGGGATCCGGGCTGGTTTCGGGGTCACGGGCTGCCCACCATCCATCTCCAACCCGAACAGCGCCCCGATATCATCGGTCGCCAGGGTGCGTTCGCTGACAGCAGCCTGCGCCGTGATCCCGGCCCCGGCCTTGGCCAGCAGGTCGCTGGCCTTCACCTGGCGCAAGGTGAACAGCAGTTCCGGCTGGTGGTCAAAGCGCGCTCCGATGCCGTAGAGCACGGCGGCGACATGTTTGCACATGTAGGCGCCGTCAGGGCAAGAGCAGTCGAATGTGATTTCTTTTGGCACCGGGAACAGGCCGTCCCCCTGGCGGCACAGGCGTTCCATCACGCCCGTTGCGAAGCGGCCTTGCAGCAGCTCGACCAGCGAGTCGATTCCGCCGGCGCAGTCGACGCACAGCTTCTTCCAGGTGGCCGCAGCCAGTGGCTTCACGGTAATGGTGGTGCGGTAGATCGACGAGCCGCTGACCCGCGCCTCGATTGTGCCAGGAGCGATCTGGAGATCGACCACCGAGCCATTGCGGACATAGGTCCGGCCGCGTGGCAGGCGGTTGGCGTAGTCGCTGTAGCGCTCCATGTTGGCGCACCAGGCCTGGCCCCACACCGTGGTGGCGATGGTCCGACCCGCGATGCGCACCGGGCTGACCTGATGGCCGGCCTTGGCCAGCTTGGCCATTTCGCCAGCGGCCTTGCGGCGGCGTTCGGCGACAGAGACGTAGGGCGCCCACTGGTAGTACATGGCTATCCTTCGCTGGTGGCGGAGTTCAGGTCGAGGCTGACGAGACGCAAGAGCGCCGCGTCGTCCAGTTCGGTCAGCTTCACCTCGCCGCCACCGGCATCGATGAGGTCGGCAGCCAGCCGCTTCTTGTCGCTGATCATGGCGTCGATCTTCTCCTCGACTGTGCCACGGCAAACGAACT
>JBILDK010000444.1:0-2943 GCA_044352625.1 Planctomycetota bacterium | reverse complement strand
CTGCACCCTGGCCGGCAAGCTCTATGGCCAGCCCTTTGGCGTCGATATCGTCATCGGTGATCCCATTGTGGGCGAACCGGAACGAGTCACCGCTACGGATGTCCTGGGCTTTGCCGGCATCGCCCCGCCGCAGATTTTGCTCTATCCAATCGAGACGCACCTCGCCGAGAAGTTGCACGCCTACACCATGCCGCGCTCGCGGCCAAACTCGCGGGTGAAGGATCTGCCCGACATCGCCCTGTTGGCGACAGCCCAACCCATCGAGGCCTCGCGCCTGCGAACTGCCCTGGAGCAGACCTTCACCTTTCGTGCGACCCATCCGTTGCCTCTGGCACTGCCGGATCCGCCGGCTGCCTGGGGGCAGCCCTATGCGACCGTGGCTGCCGAGGACCACCTTCCGTGGCCACTGCTGGCGGAGGTGACAGCGGCGGCCAAAGCGTTCCTCGATCCGGTGCTGGCCAACGACCTGCAGGGCACCTGGGTGCCGTCGCTCTGGGCATGGCGCCGGTAACCACCGTCACGATGCCTTCGTGCCGTTGGCGGCGATGACGAAGGTGCCCAAGGCAACGGCAGAACCGGCCATGTTCATTGTCGGGAGACAGTGAGAAGAGCGTGTAGTCGCCCCCCCACAGAACGTGGCGCACGAGCCGCGGACATGCACTTGGTTACACCACGCTTTTTGTGCGGGAGAAATCATGGACACGCAAGCAGCTCTTCGCTGTTTCGAGTAGGTGATGTGCTTGTCAGGCATCGGAATCCCATCCCAGCTACGCTAGTGGAACCGCAGGACCGGCCATCCTAATTGTCGGGAGACATGTGGGGTTCAGACGCAGACGAAGCCAGAAAGTGCTAGTGATGTACGCTTCCCACGGATCCCCGTAAAAGCCGCAACCCCCGGTTTCTACCGGGGGTTGCATCTGGTGCGCGGGGGGGGACTCGAACCCCCACGAATTTTACTTCGCTAGCACCTCAAGCTAGTGCGTCTGCCAATTCCGCCACCCGCGCGTGGGGAGGAGGATTATGGGATGTCACGCGGCTGGGTCAAGGCCGTTGGATTGTCAGCCGTCTGCGCTTGCCGCGCACGCTGGGGGGTGTCATGGTACGAATTGGCCAAACATGAGCATCCCCTGTCCTGCGTGCACCGTGGCGATCCCTGAGCCCATTCCCGCAGTGTGTCCGGAATGTCAGGCGGAACTGGCCGGGGGTGAGACAGCCTTGGTCGTGGGGCTGGGTGCTGGGCCACGGGCAACGGCGGGATATCGCGATGCGCTGTACGCCAGCGAGGTGGCCAACTGCCGCCTGCTTGAGCGGCTCGGCCAGGGCGGCATGGGCCGGGTCTATCGCGCTCACCACAATGGGCTCGACAAGATTGTCGCAGTGAAGGTGCTGCACCGCGATTTGCTGGAAAGCGCCGAACTGGTTGAGCGGTTCATGCGCGAGGCCCAGTCTGCGGCCAAGCTCGAGCATCCCAACGTGGTGCAGATCCTCAATGCCGGCCAGGATTCCGGACGGCACTTCATTGTCATGCAGTTCGTCGAGGGCGAGAGCCTGGCGGCGCGTTTGCGGCGCGAGCGCCAGCTCGCCCCAGGCGAGGCGGCGCGGATTGCGCGTGGGGTGGCCAGCGCCTTGGGCGCAGCGCACGCCTTGCATATCGTGCACCGCGACATCAAGCCTGACAACGTGATGCTGACGGCAGAGGGGCAGGTGAAAGTTGCGGATTTCGGGCTGGCGCGCAATCGCCTGGTGAACAGCGAGTTGACCCAGGCTGGGCGCGCCTTCGGCACGCCGCCCTACATGTCGCCCGAACAGATCAGCGGTCGGGACGTGGATGAGCGCAGCGACCTCTACAGTCTCGGTGTTCTGCTGTATGAATGCTTGGCCGGTCGCCGACCGTTCCATGCCGCCGACCTCCTGGGCTGGGCTGATTGTCATCTGCATCGCGAGCCTGAGCCGCTGGGACGCCTCGTTCCGGGGCTTGACCTGCGATTGGTGTCCCTGGCCGAACGGTTGCTTGCCAAGCGGCCCGAGGACCGTTCCGATTCAGCGGACGAGGTAGCCGCGATTCTGGCGGAGGTGGCCGACCCGGAGGGTGTCACGACTCGTCGCATCTGTGGGAGTGAAGGCGGCGGTCATCGCCGACTCGCGGCGCTGCTGGATAACGCTGTCGAGGAGGGCGCTACGGACGTGCACATCGAGCCGCTCCCGGGCGGCGGGCGGGTGCGCTTCCGTGTTCGCGGACAGCTCCAGGAAATTGAGCAGCTGGGCCCTGGCGGGGTGCGCCAGCTGGTGGACGCCTGCCGTACCGCGGGCGGCCTCGACGGGCGCGACGAGGGTGAACCAGGGGATGGCGTGGTGACCTTCGCCCATGAGGACACCGAGCGCCAGGCGCGGCTCAGTCTCGTGCCAACGGCCCTGGGCAGCCGCGCCGTGCTGCGCATCATCGGCTTGGTGAAGCCACATGGGCGCCTGGTCGAAACCGGTTTCGACGTCGGCCACGTGCAGGCGATGCGGTGCTGGATGTCGGCGCCGGGCGGCCTCGTGGTGGTGGCCGGGCCGGCGGGCAGCGGCAAGGGGCAGACCGTGGGTGGGATGCTCGGCCTGGTCGATCTTGCCGCCACGGTGACCATGGCGGTGGCAGAGGAGTCCTTGGTGGTCAGCAACGAGGTGGCCCAGCTCCTGGTCACCTGGCGCCTCGGTCGCGCCGATGCCCTGCGCGCGGCGTTGCGGCAGGGCCCCGACCAAGTGCTGCTGTTGGATGTGAACGGCATTCCCGATCGCGACACGGCAGTGGGTGCGTTGCAGGCCGCTGGCGCGGGTACCCGCGTGCTGGGCAGCATGCTCAGCGATACCGCCGCCGAGGTGATTGAGGACTTGCTGGCCATCGGGTGCGATCCGAAATCACTGGCCCGCGGCCTGCGTGGAATCATCGCCAACCGCATCCTG
>JBILDK010000445.1:0-2943 GCA_044352625.1 Planctomycetota bacterium | reverse complement strand
CGTGTCAAAAAGCTGCATGCCCTCTCCATCGGCGATGGTGATGTCACAGCCCTTCGCCGCCGAGCGCAGGTACAGCCGCGTCCCATCGCTGGTGGCGGTCAACGATCCGCTCTGCGCCGCCAGTGCCGCGCCGGGTGGGTTGCTGGCCACGGCCAGCACCGTCTCATTGCCAGTCCAATCACCAAACGATCCATCGATCGTCCGCGCCCCGTTGGTCAGCGCGGTCGCAAGCACGGGGTAGCCCAGCCACGACTGGGCATCCGCGGGCACCAGATTCCGGCCACCTACCTTGGTGACCGTTCCGCCGATAGTGGCCATGGCATCGGTCAGGTCGGTCACCGCACCCACGCCGAAACGGCCGTGGGCCTTGTTGTAATAGATGCTGCGCAGGTCGATCCCATCAAAGAACGCCTTGGGATTGATAGTGATCTGCTCGTTGGCGGGCAGGGTCGAACCATCGGCACCCGTGTCGATAACCAGTGGGCCATCAAGGCCGGTGATCAGGCGCTGACCCCAGATGCGAAACGCGGCCTCCTGGGTGACGGCTCCGACCGGATCACAGCGACCATTGCCGTTGAGATCGTTCATCGGCTCGGCGGGGACGAGCACAATCCCCTGATAGGTAGAATAAACCGTTGTGTAGGATGAGCCATTCCAGGACTGGTAGGAATACGTCACGGGACCGATTCCCAGGCTCGCCGCATCCCACCGCCCATTCCCATTCGTGTCGGTGAAGCTCTCGGCCTGGTAGTCCTTGTAGCTAAGCAACCCCAGGGCGGCCTGGTTCGCGCTTTCGCCCGCCAGATGATTGGCGGCAAACGTGTAGTAGTGCCAACCGGCCCGGATCCGGGCCTTTGCCCGCGCCAGGGCTGCGGGATTCATCTGAGTACCCAGCGTTGGATTGCTGTCAGCCAGGGCCATTGCCCGGGCTTCGGTCCCAGCCGTGGTGTCCCAACTGGCGTTCTCGGGCTCGATCGTGGCGAGATCCAGGCTGCCAGGCAGTTGCTGGGCCTCGATCAGATCGATGCCCGCCAGGGCCAACTGGAGACCGGCTCGCAAGGCAGCGACCTCGCCATAATCGACGCGGCGCACCACCGTGGCATCGCCCGCATCCACCACGCCGTCGCCAGCGATATCGAGCTGCATGTCATACTGAAAACCGGTGGAAATGGTTCCCATGACCTCGTCCAGCTTGACCAACTGGACGCGCAGGTCGCTGGTCAGGCAGGTGCGGATGGCCCCCAGATTGGGCGTGGTCGCGGGCAGAGGGATGCCATCGGCTGGCGCCGTGTAGGTGGCGCCTTTCAGGAAGGCATTCAACGAGGTTGCGTTCGTGGTGACGCCGGCATCGGCGAGGAGCTTGCCCACGGCGACGCCCGAGGGGTTCATGGAGCCGTTCTTGGCGATGAGATTCTTGTCGCCCCAGGCGAGGAAATCGACCAGGCCTTTATAGAACCGCGCCGCTTCGTTGTTGGGATCCTGGAGGGCGGCTGCCGCGAGCTGAGCCGACATGCCAGCATAGTCGGTATTGCCGCGCAGGAGTTTGTCCTGCACTGCCTCAGCCACGCTGGCAGCGGCGGCTTCGACCGTGGTGGTGGGGACCACCGGCGGCGGGGTGGCGATGAGCACGCGCGAGCGGTCATCGACCGGGGCCGAGGTCGTCGATTCGACCTTGGAGGTGGTGGTACCGCTGCGGCTGATGGTGCCGTCGGCGTTCGTGTTCAGGGCCAGATCATAGGTCAGCTCGACGCGCTTGTTGCGCCGGGTGGTGACCGTGGTGCCGGTGACCTCGACCGTGCGCCCGGTCAACCCGGTCGCCGTCAGGGTGCCGGTGATGGTCCACTTCTGATTGTTCTCGATGCGCGAAACCGTTCCATCCGGGCCGACGACCTCGGTCACGCTGCCAGTGAAATCGATGGTCGACGAGTAGCTCTTGGTCGCGCCGATGGTGCGGACGGTGGTATTCACCGCCGCCTTGAGCACCGAGCCCTGCTTGATGGTGATCCCCTGACCGGCGCCACCGATGCTGACCAGGTTGCTGCAGTCAGCCAGGTAGGCCATCTCGTAGGATGCGACCACCATGGTCGAGGTGCCAACCGGCGAGCTCTCCGTGACTTCACGATTCCAGGACATCCGCAGGTCGGGGGCGCTGGTGCCATTGCCGCGAACGACCATGGGGTGCGAGGCCAGATAGCTGGCGGCGTCGATATCAATCTCAAGTGAGCCAGAGGTCGCAGCGGCAGCAGCGGCAGCGGTCTTGGCCGCCACCCGTGGCGACGGAGCCAAGGTGGCACCATCGGCGTCAGCAATGAAGTCCGCGAGACTGTCGCCGCTGGCCTGGGCGGCGGTGTCGCTGTCGAGTCCGGCGCGGGCGGCTTCCTGTTCGGTCAAGGGCGCAGCATCGACGACGGGCGTGGTGGGGGTGGCAGCAGCCGGCGGAATGAAGAAGGCCCCATCGTCCTTCTTTTTGAGCGAACAACCGGCGCCGAGGCCGGCGGCGACCAGGACCAGGGTGATGGACAGGATGCGATTGGTGCGCATGGCGCAGACTCCTAGGTTTTCTGATGGCGGGATTGCAGGATGGCGAGCGGGGTGAAGGCGGTCCGGCCGGTGTCGGCCAGCAGGGCCGCCCGGGCCTCTGCCCGGCGTTCCGGATCCTGCCCATAGGCTTGACGGATGAGCAATTCCAGGGCGTCGGCGAGGGCCTCGTGGTCGCGGGAAGTCGTATCCTGGGCCAACGGCACCAGGGTGCGCCGCAGTCGGCGGTACAGGACCTCAGGCATCAGGTAGCGTTGGTGGCGTTGGTTGAGGCGCGCGCGCATCTGGATGATGGCGGGCAGGTGCGCCGCAGCGGTGACATGGCCCGCGCGCAGGTGTTCGGGATGGCTCAACGCCGGAATTCCGAGTGCCTCATGCAGGCGCACCAATTGTGCGAAGGTCAGT
>JBILDK010000443.1:0-2951 GCA_044352625.1 Planctomycetota bacterium | reverse complement strand
CGAGGTAATACTCGCTTCTTCATGCGCGCGTTGAGCAAGGAACGCCGGGAGATTCAGAGTGAATGGGGTTTTGCGACGGGCACTAGGTAGTGGTTCACGGTTTCGAGCCACGGTTGTACAGCGTCGGTGGCGTTCACCCGTTGGGCACGCGGAGACAACGCTGCAACTCACGGTGTCGGAACCATCGACCATCAACTGCGGTTTTCGGGTTTAATGCACATTGCAGCTGGGCTCGACAGTGCTGAAAAACTAGGGGTTGGCCGTTTCAGCTTCTAACGACGCCTCGGCATAGACCGGGATGCCGGCAAGTCGATCCCGACCCAAGAGAGCACCGGATCGATTGGTGTTGAGGCCAGCTACGAATAAAACTCCGGTCTCTGCATAACGCGCCTCGGCGCCCTCACGACGGGCTGGAAAGAGCATCTCGCTCTTGCCTGCTTGAAAGGCATAATAGGTCAACTCACAGGAGGCAGCGAGGTCATCCTTTTCCCAGAGCACCGCGTCGGCTCGGCTGCAATTGGTGCCGAGGACATCGACCAGCACAAAGAAGGTGGCGTCAGCCTTGCCATTTGCGTCGATCACCAAGTTGATGCCTTCATGGAGCAGGCGCATCTGCAGGCAGGCGCGCAGATAGCCGAGATCAGGGTCGGAATTAAACGCCGAGGCTGAATACTTTGGATCCAGGCGCAGGGTCGTACCCACACTGCCGTTCCTGCTGTTCGACTCCGAGGCGGTGTTGGGATTCCACCCGAGATCACTATGGTTGCTCCCGGCTACTTTCCACAGCTCCGATGCAGACTCGGAGACGGCGGAGCCGCCACTAAGATTCACGGTTTCAAGTCCAGGCCACTGGTTTGTGCCACCACCGCTATGAGCGACATTGTCAAGCACGACCCGCACCGTGAGTCCGCGCAACTCCGCAAGCTTCATCGCTCCGATGGTCATGCGGACCGCGGTGGCGACAGCGCGTTGCTCCTCATCAAAACGCTTGCCACCGCCGTGGCCGGGCATTCCCCGATGGATACCGCAGCCGGACAGGAGCGGGACAAGGACGGCGATACACATGATGAAGCATTTCATGGACGCACCTCGACGATAGTTGGTTTGGAAACCCGGGAGGACAGAACCGAACGCATGTCAGTGGTCTCGACCACTATTTCGTGATCGCCCATGAAGACAGGTATGGTGACCTCGCCCGTCGAGTCAGTGACGGTGGTGGCCACAGTCCACCAGCGACCGGCGACCAGTTCCTGCCAAACCTGCCCTGCCGGTGTCAGTTCGTGAGCAAATGAGTCGCCTCTTCTTCCTTTCACCGGGACGGCACGGGACAGGACGATTCCATCCAGCGTCACCCCCTGTACCTGCGGATTGGCGAAAGCGGCCATCAGGACGTCACGAAGCACCTCCGCATTAGCTTGCTCATCGTCCATGGCGATGCGCAGCGCACTGACCTCGCACGAGCGTCCAAGATCGGCCAAGCGCGAGAAGGCCGCCCGCAAAACCGCCAGATCTGGTGGTGCAGCAGCGTCATAGGATATCTGCAGCCCGATTGTAGCGTTCGCGGATGTCGTCTGCGCCACGACCTGGTCCAGATCGAAAAGCTCGAGGCCGACGAGCTGGCGCACGTTGGGACCGGCCGTATGGACGGCCTGCGCGGCTGCCTTGAGGCTGATTGACGTGAAACGACCAGCCTCCTGTCCGAGCTCTATTGAGGTCACCTGTTCCCGCAGGACGGCCATTCCCGATAAAATGAGGCCGGCATCAGCTGTCGACACCACGTTGAGCAATGCGGCCTGCGGCAACCAGGGCGGATACCGTTGGACTCCACTTGGCCAGAGGCTGCCCCGCAATCTCAGCCAGAGGCCTTGGTCGATCAGGGCCGAAGCCGTTCTGCGGATCTCTGCAGGATGTTCCTGCCACAAGGCCGGACCCTCATCCAGGACCACGGTGAGGCCATTGAACCACGACGGACGTTGCCAAACCACATGGTTATTGATATCCCCGTTGCCCACCAATCGGCCAACGCCAAGCGTATCTCCGAAGACAAAAGCATGCCGCTTCTGCCGAACGGCCACCGTGGCGTTGGCCAGAGGCTGACCCTGAGCCCCGCGCACGCGTACGATCAGTGGTTGGGTCCTTAGCTTGAGGATGCTCTCCACGGCGGCCGCGCGCCAGGGGGCGGATGCCTCACGACCTGCATATGCCAGTGGGACCGGAGCCAACCGGGCAGCCGCCCGCCCCTGTCGTTCGAGGGACAAGAGACCGAACTCCAGGGTCTGCGTCTGTCCAGAACATCCCAGCGCCACGATCAGCTGCCCGGGCTCACAGTCCTGGCGGACAATAAGCGGCAGCGCGAGGTCCTGCCACTGCTGGTCGCAGGCGATCAGCCGGGCCAGATGAGTGGTCCATGGCGGGCTGCCGCTATAGACCCGCAGGGCGATGCCAGCCGGCCGGCCGGCATCGTGCCCAACCGAACGCAGACGCAGGCGCAGGATGACGGTTTCCCCCGCCGGTACGTGTCCGGTATTCGCCACCGACAGGCCGGCGTGCCACGGATCCGGGCCCGCGGTCACCACCGTGATCGATCGGACTGGATGCGCCGGATCAACCCCATCAACCCGCATCATCGCGGTTGCGACCGTCGGCGATACGACCTGAAACACCGCCGTTTCCAGGCCTGAAGCCGGGATGATGACATCAACCTCTTCGCCGGTCAAACCGACCACCAGCAGCACAGGTAGGAGCGCCAGCCAACGACGCTCCTTCCGCCCTACGGCCTGTGCTATGGCGCCTGTCATACCCCCATAACGATCCAGGGCATGATTGGTGACAGAACACCCCCATCAAACGATGGCGTCACGATATCTATTCCTGCTTTTCTCCAGAGCCTGTCCGACCAAGCCCTGACCCACAAACACGCAAGTCGCTGCCCTCACCATGGTGGTCGTGGC
>JBILDK010000442.1:0-2952 GCA_044352625.1 Planctomycetota bacterium | reverse complement strand
TCGACCGTGGGGAGATCCGTCTGCCCGAGGACCTGGCGATCGACAACCAATACGCCCACACCATCTTCACCGGCGCCGGCGGACCTATGCAGAGCCGCCGCTGGTTCGGCGGCCAGACCGGCATGGTGGAAGGTTTCTGGAGCAGCGGCGAGGTGTTCTTCGATCGCTTCGCCCAGTACGATTACGTCAAGGCCAATGGCAAGCTCGGTCACGTGAACATCTGGGCTCCGTTCGCCAAGACTCCGGACACCTTGCGCTCGCTCTATGATGCTGGCTTCCAGTTCGCCGCCGTGATTGGCGACATTGAGAAGCGGCACCCTGAATACGTCAAGCTCATCCGTGAGACCATTCTGGCCGCGGACAACTGCGACAACCTGCCGGCCCTGACCCCGCCCCAGGAGGACCCGACCCTGCTCGAAGGCTTGTACAATCTGCGCCGGGAGACCGGCCCCGCCGATCGCATCATCGGCATGGACAACCTGAAAATCCACACCCAGTGCCGGGATAACTCGGACCTGTCCCCGGTGGCACGCCTAGCGGTGATCGAACCCGGACGGCCCGGCAGCATTACGTACCGCATCGACAACGGCGGCGACGTATTCACCGCGCCCCTCTCGCTGTACGTCGATGGCCGCATCGCTCCGGGCGCCGGCAACCGCATCGAGGTACTGGTGGGCGAGACCGAGGCTGAGCTCACGCCCGCCACTGTGCTCACCGACGCCCAGATCCCCTGTCCCGACCGCTGGGAACTGTACATGAACAGCAAGGCCACGGTCCCGCTGGGCTCAGCCCTGGTCGGCCGCAAAGCCGGCCTGGTGAGGCTGGTGTTCCACGCTGAGCATGCTCCGGATGCGGCGTTCCTGCTCGAATGCCGCATCTCTACCCAGTGGCCGCGACGCGGCGGACCGCTCGCGAGCAACACCTTCACCATGCGCCAGCAGCGCACCCTCAACCTGTGGATCCAAGAGCGCGCGGTCGCCGAATTCATGCTCGCCCGTCACCTGCGCCAAGTCGGAGACGATGCCGCCGCCGCTGAAGGTCGTCGTCTGGTGGGTGAAGGTCGCTATCGCAGCGCCCAGCGTCACCTGAGCGCCGAACTGGCACAGATGCTGCCGACACGTTTTGCTGTGCGCGGGCATGGCCGTCTCGGACGCTTGCCGATTGAGATGACGCTGCCCGGAGACAACGAGGTAGTGGTGGCGACAGTACAGGCGATTTCCAGCACCAGCTGTGAGTTTACCGTGCGTGGCGAAACCCCACGTCAGGCCTTCCGTCTCTCCATGCCAGCTACCGACGGTTCCACGTGGACCCTTACGACTCCAGCCCTCAATCGTTTCAGCCTGGTCCAGGATCCCGCTGGATCGATCATCGCCAGCAAGGGTCGGGTGGAGATCTCCGCCGAGGCGGTGCATCCTCCCGTTGCAACCATCACCATGCCGCGGCATCTGGTCGCCCGGTACCTCGAAGGCAATGCCACGTCCATCAAGGTCGACTGTCAGGACTTGGCCCTGCTCGCCGGCAGCAGTTCCATCCAACTGCAGCTGGAGCCCAAGGCCGTGATCACACGCACGCCCGAACGCCAAGCCATCGCCGATGCGCCGGCCAAGCCGCAGCGCTTCGACCGGGTGGAACTCACCATCAATGAGCAGGGTCGCGTCACCGCCATCGCCGCCTCCTATGGCCGCGACCAGGGTCGCATCGCCCGCGTCATTCCCATGTCCCCGATGCAACCCTTCTGCAACGGCGCCTTTGAACTCGACAACGGCAACCGCTACGAGTTCGATTTCACCACCGAGGTAAACACCCCGGCGCTCCAGGGCCGGTCCCGTAGTTATGAGTGGCTGACCATTGAGCGTTCGCTGCGCCCTGGCGACCCAATCACGGTCGATTACTCGCCGTTCACGGAACAGAATGGAACCCGTCGTGTGGTGAAGATCCACCAACCCTCGCGCGTGCTGCTGGCCCAGGATTTCACCAAGACCACGGGGGATGCATGGCGTGCAGCGTGCGTCTCCGCCACGGATGTGGTGGTGGCCTCCCACAACGTCGAGCCCCATAACGGCAAGACCATGAACGTGGTGATGCGACCGGCCAAGGCATTCCTGCCCGGCTCTGTAGTGTACCGCGTGTCATCGGAGAAGCCGCTCGCGGCCACGTATTGCACCTTCACTGCACGTGCCTTCGACGACTCCAGTATGGTCGAGTTCGCTGTCAGTACCGATGGCGGCACCACCTGGACCACCTGCGGCCGCTTCGACAACTCCTGGCAGAACAGCTATCCCCAGGGTATCAGGGAGTGGAAGATTGATGCGCAGTCCATCGATCTCGGCCCTGCCGTGACCGGAAAAATGGAGTTCCTCCTCCGCGCGACCCTGCGGGTCAACGCCGCCGACGAGCGCTATGGCCTCGGCAGCCTCGGCGTGGTGACCGCCGAGTAGCGGTCAGGTGGTACACGTCTGCACCGAGGACGGGTACCGCCGCATCCATAACGATTGAGCGACCCTCAATCACGCGGCACCGATTCGGCTTTCACCTACAGGATGATCGGACCACTTCGCTGCACTGCCCGATATGTACGGACTTTCGGCCGATATCGGTTCAGTTCCCTGAGTAATCTGTAGGTGAATGATCAGCCTGCCTATCGCAGCTGGTGGTTGGGGGACAAAGCATTGCGGCGCCGCTGCGTATCATCCATCCGGTGTCTGACACCAGGAGCGCAACGTGCTGCGATGCAGTCCCCAGCCACCATCCACGTTTTTCAGGTTCACCGCTAAGAGACAGGGTCGGTTTCCGGGAGATGCGTTCGGGGCTCAAGCCGTGCCCACCGATGCTCCTGTCAAATGCCTCGGTCGACACCGTGCGTTGCCGACCGCATCCGGAAACTATCGTTGTTCAACGCGACGATATGCGTCAAGAGCTTCATGGAACATCATTTATTGCGGCATTTTTTAA
>JBILDK010000058.1:0-10032 GCA_044352625.1 Planctomycetota bacterium | reverse complement strand
TTCGGATCACCCAGTCGGTGCTTGGAAACAGGGTCGCAACGCGCTGTGATGCAGTCCCCAACCACCAACCACCAACCACTAACCACCAACCACGTTTTTCAGGATCAACCATGAACCATCAACTGCGGTTTTCGGGATCAACCATCAACTGCGGTTTTCGGGGTTAAACGTTCGCGCGCCGGGGCGGTTGGCGCTCCTGCACAACGCCAGAGCGCGCGGCATGAGCCGCGCGCTCTGGCGTTGTGCAGGAGTGGAAACCTCAGCGAATCACACCGTGATTTTCCACGCCTTGGTGGGCTTGACCGCGGCCTTGATGGCGTCGAACACCGCGCTGGGCAGCGGGTCGTCGAGGGTCAGGATGACCAGCGCGTCTCCGCGACCGTCGATGCGGCTGACTTCCATGCGCGCGATGTTGATGCGGTTCTCGCCCAGCATGCTGCCATACTTGCCGACCATGCCCGGACGGTCCGGGTACTCCATCACCAGCAGGTGGCTGCCAATGGGCAGGTCCACCGGGTACTCGTTGTAGCGCAGCACGCGCAGCTGGCCGTCGATCAGCGCTCCGCCGATGACCCGGGTGGAGCCGCTGGCGGTAGTGGCCTTGACCAGGATCTGCTCGCGCCCGGCGGCGCCCTGCTCGGTCGAGGCGGTGAAGCTGATGCCACGCGCCTTGGCAATACTGTCCACGGTGACGAAGTTCACCACCGTGTCGCTGATCTTGGCCAGAGCCCCCTTGAGCGCCGCCACCGCCAGGGGCTTCACATCGTACTTGGCGAGGTCGCCACGCGCGATGATCTCGATGCTGCGCAGCGGCTCGTCGAGGGTCTGGACGATGGCCGCGCCGAGGGCCTCGGACGCCGCCAAGTAACCGTCGATCGCCGGATCCACGCGCAACTGCACGTTGACCGCGTTGATGATCTTCCCGCTGGCGAAGAAGGCATTGAACTGATTGGCGATATCGACCGAGACCTTGGTCTGGGCTTCCTCGGTCGAGGCGCCCAGGTGCGGGGTCACGATGCAGTTGGGCAGGCCGTACAGCGGGTGGTCGGCGGGCGTGGGCTCCTTCTCGAACACGTCGATGCCGGCGCCGGCGATGGTCCCGGTCTTGAGCGCCTCGGCCAGGGCCTTCTCGTCGATGATGCCGCCGCGGGCGACATTGACGATGCGCGCGCCCTTCTTCATCATCTTGAGCCGGTCGGCGTTGATGAGATTGCGGGTCTGCTCGGTGAGTGGGGTGTGGATGGTAATGAAATCGGCGCGCTTGAGCAGGTCATCCAGGGTCACGCCCTCGATCGCCAGACTCTTGGCCACGTCCGGGGTCAGGAATGGATCATAGGCGATCACGTTCATGCCTGCGGCCTGGAGGACCTGCGCGACGTGCTTGCCGATTTTGCCCAGGCCGAGGATGCCGAGGGTCTTGCCGTCAAGTTCGACGCCGGTGAAGGACTTCTTGTCCCACTCGCCCTTGGTGAGCTTGGCGTGGGCCTGGGGGATCATGCGCGCACAGGCGAAGACCAGACCGATGGTGTGCTCGGCGGCCGAGACGATGTTGCCCATCGGCGCGTTCATGACGATCAGGCCGCCGGCGGTGGCACTGGGCAGGTCCACGTTGTCCACGCCCACGCCCGCGCGGCCCACGACCTTGAGATTGGGCGCGCCGGCCTTGACCACCGCCGGGGTGACCTGGGTGGCGGAACGAATGACAAGGCCGTCGTATTGGCCAATGATGGTCAGCAGTTCGTCTGCACCGACCTTGCGGTTGTCGATCTGATGCCCGCCCTGCTTGAGGATCTCGAGGCCTTCGGCAGCCATGCCGTCGGTGATCAGAATCTTGGCCATGTGCTCTTTCGTCCGTCGTGCGCGTGGAGCGCGGTGGTGAGCGAGGACGTTGGGTCCGAGGGCGGAACAGTCAAAGACGAGTCACCTTCCGCAGCCGATCCTGCGTCCACTCAGACTCGGACCGATGCAGAACGGTTATTGAGTGGTCACGGTTGACTCAGCGTGACGTAGGTCTAAAAGGACTCGCGTGGCCCAGACTTATGAAATCCGTGATCCCATCCACCGCACCATCGTCATTGACGAGGACGAGCGCCGGGTGGTGGACCACCCCTGGATCCAACGTCTGCGCCACATCAAGCAACTGGGTTTCGTCTCGCTGGTCTATCCGGGTGCGGTCCACGACCGCTTTCAGCATAGCCTGGGGGTGATGCACCTGGCGGCGGCGCGCTACGCCCACTTGGTAGCGACCTACCGCGCCGTCCTGGCTGACTTCAGCGACGAGGACCTGGCCTATGGTCAGCGCCTCGCGCGCTTTGCCGGGCTGCTCCACGACGTCGGGCACGCACCGTTCAGCCACACCGCCGAAGCCTTTTTGCCAACCGTCGAGACCTTCGTGCTGCCCGCAGACTGGTACCGCAACGGCCAGCGCCCCAGCGGCCGCCAGGCCACCCACGAGGATTGCTCGCTGGCAGTGGTACGCGGCTTGGCCAAGGCCGGCGTCCTCAGCGAGGATCTCGCTCGCGATGTCTGCGCAGTGCTCTCGCCCGCGATCCGGCGCAGCCGGCGCCTCGCTGACCTCGGCTCGCTGGTCGGCATCCTGCGCGCCCTGGTCAGCGGCGAACTTGACGCCGACCGCTGCGACTACCTGCTGCGCGACAGCCATTTCGCCGGCGTGACCTATGGAGTCTACGACCTCCAGCGGCTCACCGCCTGCGAATGCATCCTCCCTGGCCCTGATGGCCCCGAACTCGGGCTCGATGTCCACGGCGTCCATGCCCTTGAGGGCCTGCTGCTGGCGCGCTACCACATGTTTTTGCAGGTTTATTTCCACAAAACGCCACCCGCTTTTGAATACTATCTGGCCCAGGCGATCAGCGACGGTGAACTGAGCCTGCCCCTGGCAAGCGGACTCGACAGCTTGGTTGCCCTGCGTGATGACAGCCTGGTCAGCCAGATCCACGCCGCCGAGGCCAAAGGCGCCCCCTGGAGCCGCCGCATTCTCGCCCGTGAACCGGCCAAGCTGGTGCTGCGCGAACGGATGGGCGCCGACATCCAAGAAAACTTCCTGGCCCAGGATCTCGAAAACGCTCTGCGCCGCGCCGGCTGCCATGTCTTCCGCCGCACTGCCAAACAGGTCTTCACCAAGCTCGACGGTGCCGGCAACACCCCCGGTACCGCCCGGCTGCTCTGCGAACGCCGGGTCCTTGGTCGTCCGGTGATCGAACCCGTCACCCGTCACAGCGAACTGCTGGCCGCCTTCAACAAGCCCATCGACCTGCGCCATACCTACGTCCTGCGCGATGACGCAGCAAAAGCCACGGCGGTGATGGAACAGCTTGGAGGATTCTGAATCTCATTGCCCCGGCGCTGATGTCCTGGCCCTTCTCAGGACTTCCCGACCGTTGCGCACCGATCATGCTTCCCGCCATGCCCTTCACCCATGCTGATATCGAAGATCTGCGCGCCGAGGTCCAAGCCTTTGCCGATGCCCGGGACTGGGCGCAGTTCCACACGCCGCGCAATCTGCTGCTGGCGGTGCAAAGCGAACTTGGCGAGGTGGCCGAGATCGTGCGCTGGCAAGGCGACGCCGACCCAGCGATCCCGCCCGAACGCAAGCAGGATTGGGACGATGAAATCGCCGACACCATGATCCTCCTTCTACGCCTGGCCGACCGCAGCGGCGTGGATCTGACCACGGCCATCCGTCGCAAGCTGGTCAAAGCCGGTGAGAAATACCCGGTTGAGCAGTTTCGCGGTTCAAACCGCAAATACGACTCGACCTGACGGACAGCTTCTGGACATCTGCAGGCAACGCAGGCCTTGCGTATGTCACACCTACCGCTCCTGCCGCAACCCTTTACCGCACAATGGATAGGGTTATCCGTCACCAGTCCTGCCTGTGACGCCGTCTCCGCTCGGCCGTACTACCCTCCACGACCTCCAAACTCGCCATTTTCGCCCTCGCCTGTGCGGCCTGGATCATCCCGAAAAACGTGGTTGGTGGTGAGTGGTGAGTGGTGAGTGGTTGGTGGTTGGTGGTTGGGGACTTCCTCGCAATGCGCTGTGATGGTGTTGTCCGGCACCGATTGGGTGATCCGCAGCGGCGCTGCACGGTGCTGTCCCCCAACCACCAACTAGGACAGGCAGGGTGAACACTACCACCGGGAGCGACCGCACGCCGGTCTGGATGGGGCTGTCATTGTGCCTGACCCGCTCCTGGTCAACCGGAACGGCGCGATCCTCAGACGGGATCGGCTCGGCGGCTTCCTCACGATGTACCATCGGGTTGCGGCGTGCGGTTTATTCGTGATTTACCACCAAAAAAAAGAAAAACCTCGCATTTCTGCGAGGTTTTTTCTGTGGCTCCCCGGGGAGGATTCGAACCTCCGACCAATTGATTAACAGTCAACTGCTCTACCACTGAGCTACCAGGGAATGCGGTGGGCTTGGGTTTGTATGAAGGATTTCAGGATGGTCAAGGGTGCAGGGCTGGCGACCAAGGGCGCGGCGGGTCGTTGCCCAGGGCGACGTGGAAGGTGTCGGCGCCGGTGTCGAGGATCGCCTGGAGGTAGCGTCGACAGGATCCACAGCCGGTACCGGCAGCGGTGCCCTGACAGACCTCCTGCAGCGTGGTCCAACCCTTGGCCTGGCTCTTGGCCCTGATGGCGGCGAAGGGCGCCTGATAGCAGATGCAGCGATCGACCTTGCCAATCATGAGCGGAACAGGTCCGAGGACAGGTAGCGGTCGCCGCGGTCGCAGGCGATGAACACGATGGTTCCGGTGCTGAGCGAGGCCGCAAGTTCGCAGGCCACCCAGGCCGCGCCGCCGGCGCTGGCGCCGGTGAACAGGCCGGTCTCGCGAGCCAGGCGGCGGGTCATGGCCTCGGCTGCGCGCTGTTCGACATCAATCACGCGATCAACGCGGGAGGGTTCGTAGAAGGCCGGAAGGTAGTCCTTGGACCAGCGCCGGATGCCGGGGATCTGGCTGCCCGGGGCGGGTTGGCAGCCGATGATGCTGATATCCGGGTTGCGCTCTTTGAGGTAACGGCTCACCCCCATGATGGTGCCGGTGGTGCCCATGGCACTGACGAAATGGGTGACCGCGCCGAGGGTGTCGCGCCAGATCTCGGGGCCGGTGCTGGCGTAGTGCGCCTGGGGATTGTCCGGGTTGGCGAACTGGTTGAGCATGAGGAACGCATCGGGCTGGCCCGCAGTCTCGGCGACCATGGCGGCGGCGCGGTCGCGGGCGGCCTCCATCCCGCCGTCGAGCAGATGGACCACGGCGCCGAACGCGCGCATGGTCTGGGTGCGCTCGACGGTCAACGAGTCGGGCATCACCAGATGCATCTCGATGCCGACGGCGCGGGCGATCATCGCCAGGGCGATGCCGGTGTTGCCGCTGGTGGCCTCGACCAAGCGCATGCCCGGGCTCAGCAACCCGCGCTGCTGGGCGCCGAGGATCATGCCCTTGGCGGCGCGGTCTTTGACCGAACTGGCGGGATTGTTGCCTTCGCACTTGGCCAGCACCTGGACGCCGGGGCGAGCCACCAGGTGACTGAGATCGAGCAGCGGGGTGTTACCGACGAGATCGAGCAGGTTGGGCATGACGGCTCCGCTGAGAGGATCAGGTCAGAACGCGCGCAGGGCGTGATCAAGATCGTCGATCAGGTCCTGCACGTCCTCAAGGCCGACCGAGAGGCGGATGAGGTTTTCGCGGATGCCGAGGGCGGCGCGCTCTTCGGGGCTTTTGTCGTAGTAGCTCATCAGCGCTGGCTGCTCGATCAGGGATTCGGGGCCGCCGAGGCTGGGGGCGAGGTAGGGAATGGTGCAGGCGTCCACGACCTTGCTGCCGTCCTGCAACGAGCCTTTGATGGCGAAGCTGATCAGGGAGCTGAAGCCGCGCATCTGGCGCACGGCGATGGCGTGGGCGGGGTGGCTTTCCAGGCCGGGATACCACACGCGCTCGACCTTGGGGTGGGCCTCCAGGAAGCGCGCGATGGCGAGGCCGCTCTGGTTGTGGCGTTCCATGCGCACGGCGAAGGTCTTGAGGCCGCGGATCAGCAGGTACGAGCCGAAGGCGCCAGGGAGCGCACCGAACATGCCCTGGTGCTCGCGGATGGCGTCGATCAGCGGCTGGCTGCCGACCACCACGCCGGCCATGAGGTCGTTATGTCCGCCGAGGTACTTGGTGGCGCTGTGCACCACCAGGTCGATGCCGAAATCCAGCGGCCGCAGATTGTAGGGCGTGGCCAGGGTGGCATCGATCATGGTCTTGATGCGGCGCTCCTTGGCGAAGGCGGCGAGCGCGCTGAGATCGATGCAGTTGAGATACGGGTTGGTGGGGCTCTCGGTGATGATCAGGCGGGTGGTCGGCTTGACCGCCGCCGCGATGCCCTCGACCGAGGGTTCGCAGGAGGTGTGCTCGATGCCGAATTTCGCCAGGAACTCGCGCACGAACACCCGCGTCTTGCGGTAGCTGTCGGCGGTGATGACGATGTGCGTCCCCGGCTTCACCATCGCCAGCAGCGTGGTCACGATCGCCGACATGCCGGTCGAGGTGAGCATCGCCGCCGCGCCGTTGTCGAGGGCGGCGAGGCGGGCCTCGGCCACCGCGCGGGTCGGATTGCCGTAGCGGCCGTATTCCTCGCTGCGCTGGTGCTCGCCACGGAAATAGCGGTGCAGCTCGTCGGTGTCGTCGAACGGATAGGCGGTGGCAAGGACGATGGGCGTCACCAGCGAATCGTGGGCTTTGCCGCGGGCCTCACCGGCGTGGATGGTCAGGGTGTCGATCGAACGGGCCATCGGGGTCACTCGCGGTGGAACTCGGGGTGGGTCGAAACCAGGGCGTAATCGTGTCCGTCCCAGCGGAAGGCTTTGGCCTCAACGATGCGACCACCGGGCTGGCAGTCGATCACCAGCTGCAGCAGGTCAGGGTGGACCGGCACCCCGTCGGGGGCGGCGACGCGTTTGTCCTCGGCGCTGAAATACGCGCCGCAGTCGATGTGGCTGTGGACGATGGCGTGCCAGGTCTCGCCGGTGGCCTCGGCCTCGCGCACGGCGCGTGCGATCTTGGCCTCGTTCATCATGAAGGCATCGCGGCTGGTGCGCGGGTATTCGACCGGGTCGAGGGCGTGCAGCTTGTCCGCCAGATTGTCCATGGCGAGCCAGCGCACCGCCACGCCGTCGCGGGCGAAGAGCAGGCCGCAGCATTCGCCGGGATAGCAGGCGCGGGCATGGTCCTGCATGAGGTGAACGAGAGCAGCGGGCAAGGCGGACATGGGAAGCCGGATGATGCGCGGTGATGACCTGCCGCAAGGTCCTGGGAATCGGGGAAAGTCAGGGGATCGGCCTGATCGGCCCTTGCCGCCTGGACCAGCGGCCTAGCGTGCCCGCCCCAGGAGCCCGCCATGGCCGTCAACGTCCGCATCCCTTCCGTTCTGCGTAATCTGACTGCTGGTCAGGAGGTCATCGCCGTGGACGCCATGGATGTCGAGTCGGCGCTCAATGCGGTCGAGGCCAAACATCCCGGCATCAAGGCCCGGCTGTGCGATGAGCAGGGCAAGCTGCGCCGCTTCGTCAATGTGTTCGTGGGCGAAGAGGACATCCGCTTCCTCGACGGGCAGAAGTCTGCGGTCAAGGATGGCGAGTTGATCGACATCGTGCCCGCCATCGCCGGTGGCCGCTGAGCCGGCGGCGCTGGACCGCGACCTGGCGGCCCTGCGCCTCGATCTGACCAATCAGGGGCTGCGCCTGGGCGAGGACCTCCTCGCTGGCGGTTTCGCCCTCGGTCTGGCCAGCGCCGAGGGCATCGATCTGGTGATGCCCGATGGCCGTTGGAGCAACGTCTCCATCAGTCCCGGGTACGCGGGCACCTCGCCGTATGTCTTGGTGGAAGCGGGCAGCGGCTTCGCCATCCGCCACCGCGCCCACGGTTCGGTGCCGGTGTGCCTACCTGACACGGTGCGCTTCCGTCATGCGCGGACCCATAGCGGCTTTTCCTGCGGGGACATCGGCGCGGTCCACGGCCGCTGGTTGGTGGTGGCGCCGATCACCGTGCAAAACGGCCTCGCGCTCGACCGGCCTCGGCGCTATCTCGGGCTGCCGCCCCACCGGCCGCTGACCAAGAGCGCATGGTCGGTGGACGAGGTGGTGGCCTGCGCCGAGGCGGCCTGGGTCCACGCCGGCATCCGTGCGGTGCATCTGGAGGCCGGCGCGCTGCTCAAGCCCGACGGCGGCGTGGCCGACCTGCTGCCGTATGTCACCGCGCTGCGCCGCGCCCTGCCGGTGCTGGTGTCGGTGAGCGTGCTGCCCCCCGAGGATCCGACGCGGGTGCTCGACCTCTATGCCGGCGGCGTCGATGCGGTGAGCTATCACCTGCTCGCCTGGGACGAGGGCAGCGCTCAGGCCGTGGCGCCGCTGCGCACGCGCTTCTGCCCACATGCGCGCGTGTGGGCCGCACTGCACGCGGCGGCGCGGATCTTCCCCCGGGGCGCCGTATCCAGCGACCTGCTGGTGGGCCTGGAATCCCTCGACCACCTGCCGCCGGCGATGACCGCCCTGGCCGAGGCGGGGGTGGTGCCCAATCTCACCGTGTTCCGCCCCTTGCCCGGGGCCGAGGACGACGCGCCCAACGGTGAACTGGTGCCCACCGAACGGGTGGTCGCCCTGATGGATCAGCGCCGCGCCCTGCTTGCGGCCCATGGCCTTCAGCTCAGCCGGGTGCGCGGATTCCCGCGCGTGTTCTCGGGCTACGACCGCGCTGATCCGCGACGCATCGATCTGTGGTATGCGAGTCTGCGCCGCTGGGCGCGGATCGACCGCCAGGATGAGCCGGGGGGCCACTGATGGATGAACTGCATTACGTCCCCGAGGGCCGTCCTCGCCTGGTCCTGCGCCGGGGTTGGAAGCCGTTGATCGTCGCCCTGGTGGCGGCAGGCGTCACCGGGTTGTTCGTGCACAGCCATAGCCTTCCCGCAGAGGTGGCCGACGGCCAGCTCAGCGGCGCCGGCCTGCGGGTGCTGGCGGTATTCGCTGGGGCATTGCTGTTGTGGGTCACCGAGGCGGTGCCGCTGGTCACCACCGGACTCGCGGTGTTCGTCGGCCTGGTCCTGGCGGCGATCGACCCCGCTGTGCCCAAGCCGCTGTGGAACGTGCAGCAGGTCTCGAACTGGTTTGGCGACCGGGTGGTGTTCTTCCTGCTCGGCATCTTCCTGGTGGCGGGTTCGCTGTCGGCCTCGCACGTGGTGGATCACGGCGCGTTGCGGTTGCTCAATATCCTTGGCACCAGTCCACGCCGCTTGCGCCAGGGGGTCTATTGGACCGCATTTTTCGCCTCCTGGCTGATGGCCGAGCATGCAGTGGCGGCGATGCTGTTCCCGGTGATCGCGCGCATCCGCGATGCGCTTGGCCGGCCACGGCAGTCCTCGACCTATGTCGCGGGCCTGTTCCTGGGCTTGGCCTGGGGCTGCACCATCGGTGGCATCGTCACCTACCTGGGCGGGGCGCGCATCGCTTTGGCCATGGGTATCGCCCAGGCCAAGGGCGTGGACACCCCGAGCTTCTTCGGACTCATGGCGCACAGCCTGCCCATCGCCATTCCGCTCGGCATCGCCGCGGCGGTGATCTTGGAAATCGCCTTTCCCGTGGATGTGAAGGACGTGTCGGTGGCGCGCGAGGCCCTCGCCACCCGCCGCCGCGAACTCGGCCGTTTTGGACCGCGCCAGATCCTGGTGACCACAGTGCTGGTGGCGACCATTGCCGCCTGGGCGTTCACCGGGGTCAAATACCTGGCGCCAGTGGCGCTGGGCTCGGCGGCGCTGCTCATCGGCTCAGGCCTGGTGCGCTGGCGCGAGGTCCAAGCCCACGTCCCCTGGGATCTGCTGATCATGGAGGCTGGTGCCCTGGCCTTGTGCGCCGCACTGGAACAGAGTGGCGCCGCAGCGTGGGGCGCGCACCAGGCCTTCACCCAGCTCGGCGGCCTGACCCCGTGGCTGGTGATCGCGGCGGTGGCGCTGGCCACGGTGATTTTGACCG
>JBILDK010000441.1:0-2965 GCA_044352625.1 Planctomycetota bacterium | reverse complement strand
CGGTTTTCAGGCGTGGTGATGTCGGCCACCGCTGCATTGGCCACTCCGACATTCCCGCTGAGACCCCCGGCCAGAACGCGCGAGAGGATGAAGATGCCAAAGTCACCGCCAAACACCCACAGCAGATTCGCCACCAGGGTGCCGATCATCGAGAACAGCAACACCGGGCGCCGGCCAACCCGATCTGACAACCGGCCCCACAAAGGCGCCGCGATGAACTGCAGCCCGGCGTACAGCGCCGCCATGATTCCACCAAACAACGCCACGCGCTGGTTGGGCGAGGAACCGGGATGGATCGCATCCACCGTGGCCAGGATCCAGCCCATGAGCGGGTGACCGCTCTCGCTGTAAAACGTCAGCAACCCGCCATAGATCGGAAACAGCATCCCGAACGCCACCAGGTCCGTGAACAGGACCAGGAAGATGACGCCCAGCGAGGTTCGCGGCGCGCCCCCGCTCCGCTCCGGCCCTTCGGGGCTCCGCTCCCCAGCAGCCTGACGGCTGCTCACGCAACCACGTACACGGTGATGAACAGGATCACCCAAACGATGTCCACGAAGTGCCAGTACCACGATGCCGCCACCGCTGCGAAGTGGCGCTTGCCGCGGAAGTGGCCGGTCTCAAGCCGCATCAGCACCATGAACAGCATCACCAAGCCGGTAGCGACGTGCAGCGCATGGAAGCCGGTGCCAGTGTAGAAGGTTGCCGCAAACGCGGCCGGGCCACCTTCGCCGATGGCCGCCGGAGTGAAGCCACGCTGGATCAACTCGCCCCACTCAAAACCGGTCATGCCCAGGAAAATGGTGCCCAGCACGATGGTGATGATGAACCACAAGCGGGCCATGACGATCTTACCGGCGCCCAGGGCGTGGTGCGCGAACTCGCACGTCACCGACGACGACAGCAAGATGAAGGTGGCGATAGCGACGATAGGACCACCGAAATGCATCCCGGGGATCGGACTGAAGCCTAGCGGATCCTGGATGTTGCGATGATAGAAGTAGCCGAACACCGCCCCGAAGGCCGCCAATTCTCCTGCCAGAAACAGCAAAATGAACAGCTGCAGGTCCTTCTGTTGCTGCACCACGTCATGGCTGATCTGCTTCTCGCGGATGATCTGGTGGCACCAGCCCATCAGCGAGTACAAAAAAATGATTCCGCTACCGAGCAGGATAAAAACCCCGACCTGGGGATTGGCCAACGGCCCGACTGGAGAGCCCTTGAGCACCCCCAGGGTGGAAAGCACACCGAAGGGCATGAACACGAGTCCAATGGTCACCAGCAGCGGCCACAGACTACCGGGCGGCACATGGCTCATGGGATCATCGTGGGCGGCCGCGGAAGCGGGCGGGGGCGTGTCGCTCATGGCTGCTGGGTCCTCTGCTGGTCCGTTTCCTGCATCTGTTTCCACACCTTGGGATCCTTGGGCAACCCGCCACGGACGAAGGTCCATGCGAAGCCGCCCATCAGCGCCAAGGCGAATCCGGCCAGGGCCAAGCCAAGGATGGTGTTGCGGCGGCGCACGATGGGATCGATCGGATCATTCATGGGGTCGGCCTCGGGCTGACGATGGTGCCGTGGTCCTTGACCTCGGCCTCGATACGAAGCATCTCGGCGCTGGGCGCGATGCCGTCACCGATACGAAACAACGAATAGCACAAGGTGGCGGTTCCGACCCGTTCATCCATCGCCGGGGCGAAGGTGTAGACCACCGGAAATTCCAGCTTTGCACCGGGCGGGATGTCCTGGTCATTGAAGCAGAAACACACCTTCATCCCGAAATGCGGCGTGGCATTGATCGGACTGACCTGATGGATCGGACGGATGCGGATGGTTTCGGCGGTGGGATTTTCAAGATAGAACGTGGCCATGCCATCGCGGCCGACCTCGACCCGGTCCTCGCGGCGGTCGCACCAGAATTTCAGCGGCAAGCCATCGAACACCTGGGACTGGAAATAGACCTGCACAAAGCGCCCGGTTCCGGCGGAAGGTGCCGCCGCTGCCGCCTCGTTGTTGGGTCGCATCGCGGTCCCGGTGACTTGGCACCACAGCCGGTACAGCGGGGTGAAGGCGAAGAACGCGAACAACGCCATACCCAGCGGCACTGCGATCAACACCACAAGCAGCGTGCGATTGCGGCGGCCCACGTCCACGTTCATGGGCGCACCACGCGCAAGGCATCCACCACCATGCCCATAAACAAAGCTGCGATGTACACGATTGAGAAACGGAATAGCGGCATGGTCGGCATCACTGGACGACGACGCCAGAGCAGCCAACTCCAGCCCAGGAACACCGCGCCCAGGACCAATGCGAGGACGATGTAGGCCGGCCGCGCAAAAATGTCGAGCAGGAACGGCAGGGCCAAGGTGCCCACCACCATCACCACGGTATAGATGAATATCTGCCGCGTCGTCTCGTCCACGCCTTTGACCACCGGCAACATGGGAATGCCGGCCCGCGCATAGTCATCCTTGATGCGGATGGCCAGCGCCCACACATGCGGCGGCGTCCACAGGAAGATCACCGCAAACATCGCCAATGGCGCCCAGTCGATGCGCTGGGTCATCGCGGCCCATGCGATCACCGGACCCATCGCCCCAGGCACACCACCGATGACGATATTCAGCCAATGCCGCGGCTTGAGCCACAGGGTGTAGAAAAAGCTGTAATAGACCACGGTAAAAATCACCAAGCCAGCCGCCAGCGGGGAGCGATGCACCACCAGGAAGATGCCCACCGCGGCCACGAACTGCACCGCAGCGAAAATCCAGGCGAACCACACCGGAATGCGCCCGCTGGGCAGCGGCCGGCGCGCCTTGGTGCGGTCCATCACCGCATCCTTGGCCAGTTCCAGGATCTGGTTGATGGTATTGGCGGCACCGCCGAGCAGGAACAACGCCACCAGGCACGGCCACACCAGGGTCCAGTCGGTGTGGTGATTGCCTTCAACCACGATGGCCGC
>JBILDK010000439.1:0-2976 GCA_044352625.1 Planctomycetota bacterium | reverse complement strand
GTCACCACCGCCGACAGCGGCACGAGATCGCCGCCCTGGTTGCGCACATACATGCGGTCGATCGATTCGGGCGAGGCGCGGAATTCCGGCTCGGCCTGGAGCTGCACTTTCCACACCCGGCCGAACTTGGTGAAGTCGTTGACGTAGAGCGAGCCGAGCTGGGTCTGCAGTGCTGAATAGACCTCATTGAGGGTTAGGCCCATGGACTTGGCCCGTTCCGGATCGACGTCGATGCGCAGCAGCGGCTGGGTGTAGCTGACCACGGTGTTGGGGCCGTTGCACTCCGGCCGCTTGGCCAGCAGCTCCTTGAGCTTGTCGCTGGCGGCGGAGAGGTGGTCGAGGCCATGGTCGCCCATGTCCTGCAACCAGAACTCGCTGCCGACGCGGGTGCCGAGGCCGATGACCGGCGGCGGATTGAAGGGCAGGACCAGGCCGCGGCGGTCGTCCTTGAAGGCGCCATAGGCGCGCATCAGCACGCTGCGCACGCCCACATCGACCCCGTCGATGGGCTTCTTGCGCTCCTCCCAGGGTTTCAGGGTGACGAAGAAGGTGGTGGTGTTGGAGGCGTTGGCCCCGCCCGCCAGGGTGTTCATGCCGCCAAGCATGATGGTGCGGGCGACCGCCGGATCCTTGGCGAAGTGGGCTTCGATGTCCTTGGCCAGGGCGTCGTTGCGCTCCAGCGAGGCACCCTCGGGCAGGAATGCGCAGACGATGACGTAGCCCTGGTCCTCGGGCGGGATGAAGCCGCCGGGAACCTTGTGGAAGAGCTGCCAGGTGGCGGCGCAGAGCACGCCGAACACCACCAGGCCGACCACGACGTGGCGCAGCAGCCAGCGCACGATGCCGGTGTAGCCGTTGGTCAGGCGGTCGAAGCCGGCGTCGAACCAGCGGAACCAGATCGGCTTGGGGCCGTGGGACGGCTTGAGCAGCAGCACGCACAGGGCCGGCGACAAGGTCAGGGCGACCAGGCCCGAGATCGCCACCGAGAGGGCGATGGTCAGGGCGAACTGCTGGTAGAAGCGGCCGGTCAGACCGTCGATGAAGGCCACCGGCACGAACACCGCGGACAGCACCAGGACGATGGCGACCACCGGGCCGCTGACCTCCTCCATGGCTTGGATCGTGGCTTCGCGCACCTTCTTGCCGGTCTCGTGCATGATGCGTTCGACGTTCTCGACCACGACGATGGCGTCATCGACGACGATGCCGATGGCCAGCACCAGGCCGAACAGGGTGAGCACGTTGATCGAGAAGCCGAGCAGCAGCAATCCGGCGAAGGTGCCGATGACCGCCACCGGCACGGCGAGCAGGGGCACCAGGGTGGCGCGGAAGTTCTGCAGAAAGATGTACACCACCACCAGCACCAGGAGGATGGCCTCGAACAGGGTGTGGACCACGCCCTCGACCGAGGCGTCCACGAACAGGGTGGAGTCGAACGGCACCTCATAGCGCACGCCCTCGGGGAAGGCCACAGAGGCCTCGTCCAGCATCGCCCGCACGTTGGTGGCGGTCTTGAGCGCGTTGGCGCCGTCCTGCAGGTACACGATCAGGTAGGTACCGTCCTTGCCGCTGAAACGCGCGAACTGGTCGTAGGTCTGGCTGCCCAGCTCGACCCGGCCGACATCCGCGATGCGCGTGTTCGAGCCGTCCATCTCGGCGCGCAGGATGATGGCGGCGAACTGCTCGGGGGTGTCCAGGCGGCCCTTGGTGGTCACCGGCACGGTCAGCTGCACCTCGGCGCTGCCCGGCCGCTGGCCGATGCGGCCGGCGGCATAGAGGCCGTTCTGCTCCTTGATCGCATTCTGCACGTCGTCGACGGTGAGGTTCTTGGCCGCCAGCTTGTCGGGATCGAGCCATACGCGCATGGCGTAGTCGCCGGCGCCATAGACCAGGGCGTCGCCCACGCCGGCCACGCGCTTCACCCGGTCAAGCAGGTTGATCGTGGCGTAGTTCGACAGGAACAACTGGTCGTAGCGCGGATCGTCCGAGATCAGCGCGCTCATCAGCAGGATGTTGTTGCTCTTCTTGAGCACGGTCACGCCCTGGCGGCGGACCTCCTCGGGCAGGCGCGGGCTGGCCTGGTTGACGCGGTTCTGCACGTCCACCTGGGCGATGTCGAGATCGGCCCCGATGTTGAAGGTGACGACCAGGTTGAGCCTGCCGTCATTGGTCGCGGTGGACTGGAAATAGAGCAGGTCCTTGGCGCCGGAGAGCTGCTGCTCGATCGGCGCGGCCACCGTCTCGGCCACCATCTTGGCGTCGGCACCGGGGTAGTTGGCCGATACCGAGATGGTCGGCGGGACCACCTCGGGGAACATGGCGATGGGCAGGCCCTTGATGGCCAGGGCGCCGCAGAGGACGATGAGGATCGACAGGACGCTGGCGAAGATCGGCCGGTCGATGAAGAATTTGGAGAACATCGCTGGTTCCGCCGATCAGGGCTTGGCAACGGGGGCGGGCTCGGCTGCGCTCGCAGCCGGCTTGGCCGCCGGCTGCCACGGTGAGGCCTTCACCGGTTTGCCCGGGCGGACCTTCTGCACGCCATCGATGATGATCTGTTCGCCGGCCTTGAGGCCGCTGCGCACCTCCCAGCGGTCCCCATGCCAGGCGCCGGTGGTGATCCTGCGCGCCTCGACGGCGCCATCCGCGCCCAGGACGAAGACGCTGGCGCCGGCCGGGCTCTGCAGCACCGCGGCCTGGGGCACCAGGATGTAGCCGACGCCGGTGGCGCCGGTGACGGTCACGCGGATGAACTGCCCTGCGCGCAGGCGGCCTTCGCGATTGGGGAAGCTGGCGTTGATCAGCGCGGTGCCGGTCTCGGGGCGGATGCGCACATCGCGGAAGGAGATGCGGCCCGGCTCGGCGAGCTCGCTGCCGTCCACCAGCCGGGCCTTGAGCAGCAGGTGGTCGGGGCCGGGGGCGCGCATGCGGCCGGCGGTGATCTCGGTGCGCCAGAACACCAGCTCTGCTTCGCTG
>JBILDK010000440.1:0-2976 GCA_044352625.1 Planctomycetota bacterium | reverse complement strand
GCCAGCCACTACGCGCCGTTGGTGCCGCTGACCGTGCGCGAACCCGGCGTCCCCTGGCCTTACGATCCGACGGTTGGCCTGCTCGCCTTCACTGGTGCCGACCTGCCGCCTGGCCCGTTTCGCCAGGTGCTCAGCCAGCGCGGGGATCTGAGCGAGGCGGCAGCGGGTCTGTTCGCCGCCCTACGCCGCCTCGATGCCAGCGGTGCCACCCGGCTGATGGCGGAACTGGTGCCCGAGACCGGTCTGGGCCTGGGCATCAACGACCGCCTGCGCCGCGCTGCCGGGCGGGGTTGACCACCGCCTGTCGAAAACCCGTCAGTCCTGGTCAGTTGTCGTCTGGCTTGCCTCACCGGCCGCTGGATAGGCTGAGGGCATGACCGAGAGCGAGCTCCCTGACGAATACCCCAGCGATCCGGTGGATCCGGTGCTGCCGATGCGTGTGGCCGAGGCACCCGCCGCGGTGCCGGCGCCGCGGCCGCGCCTGGAGCGGCAACGCGGGCCGGCGGCGGTGACGCTGCGCGAGCCGCCGCATTCCAATGATCTCGAACGCGCCCTGCTCGCGGTGCTGCTCGATGGGCGGCACCCCTCGGCCATGCTCACCCTGCGCAGCGAGAATATCGACCACGCGCTGTATTTCTTCCAGCGCGACCATCGCATCGTCTATGCGGCGTGTCTGGAGCTGTCGGATGCGGACCAGCGGGTGGATGCCGGATCGGTGGCGGACTTGCTCGGTAAATACCGCTTTGGCGTGCTTATCGATCGACTGCGCCAGGCCCAGTCGCTGCTCGATGCCGAGATCACCGACGGCTTTGATCGCGCCCGCATGCGCGCCCTGCGCAACCGCACCCCCGAGGACCGCACTGCGGAATACGATGACAGCGCCCTGGCCGCACTTGGCGGCTTCTCGGCCATTGCCACCTTGCAGGAGGCCTACGGTTCGGTCGCCGCGGTCGAGCAGAATGCGCGACTGCTCAAGGACTACTTCCAGAAACGTCGGCTGATCCAGCGCCTGAGCGCGATCACCGACCAGGCCTTCCGCACGCCCGAGACGGCGGGCATCCTGCTCGACCAGGCCAGCCGCGCGATGCTGGAACTGGGCAAGGGGGCCGAGGGCGCCGCGATCCACACCATCGGCGACACCGTCGATCGCACCATGGAGCGCATCCAGGAGTCGATCAGCAATCCCGACGCGGGCGTGCGCACCGGCATCGATGATCTCGACAAGCTGCTCATGGCCCTGCGCCCGGGTGGCCTCTATGTGCTCGCGGCCCGGCCGGGCGTGGGCAAGACCTCGTTCGCGCTCAAGATCGTGGGCAATGTGTGCAGCCAGTCCGAGGCCCGCCACCGCGTGCTGTTCGTCTCGCTGGAGGTCGATCGCGTCGATCTGCTCAAGAAGTTGTTCAGCGCCGAGGCCGGGATCAGCTTTGAGAAGCTGGAGCGCGGCCACATGCTCGAACCCCATGAACTGGAGACTTTGGCGGAGACGTCCAAGCGTCTTGCCGAATGGCCTCTGGACCTGATGGACGTGTCGGATCTCACCGTGCACGCCCTGCGTTCGGCGGTGAAGCGCCGGGCGCTGGATGGCGATGCGGGCTGCGCCATGGTGGTGATCGACTACCTGCAGCTCTTGAAGGAGTCCAAGCGCGACATGACCGAATATGAGAAGGTCAGCGAGATCTCGCGCGTGCTCAAGGTCATGGCGCGCGAACTCAAGATCCCGGTGGTGGCCCTATCGCAGATGTCCCGCGACAGCGAGAAAGGCGCCGGCGACCAGTCGCGTCCGCCCAAGCTCAGCGATCTGCGCGGTTCTGGTTCGATCGAGCAGGACGCGGACGCGGTGATCTTCCTGCACCGGGTGATGGGCGGCGAGACACCGCGCCACGAGGGCGAGGACGAGGCCCGGCGCATCGAGGTCATCGTGTCCAAGAACCGCTTCGGCCCCCAGGGCAAGTGCGCGATGAATTTCTTTCCGGCCAAGATGCGCTTCTCGCCCGCGGCCCCCGAGGAACGTCAGCAGGAGGAGGACACCCAGGTGCAGGGCTTCCCCAGCCGCAAGGAGCGCCTGGTGGCAGCGCCGGGTCCGGGCGAGGATTTGTTCTGAGTCAGCCGTCATACTGTAGCGCCCCTGGGAGCGCAGGCTTCAGCCTGCAAAACGCAATGGACTCGGCCAAGGGGCATGCATCAGTCGTTGATTCGGAGCTATCGAACATGTTCCGCGCTCACCCGCTGGGTGAGTTCGAAAAAAGGAACAGGATGGGGAGGATGGGGAGGATGAAGCCGTCGAATGCCCCGGTGAATTCCATCCTTCCCATCCTCCCCATCCTGTTAACCCCGCCTGAAGTCTACGGTTCATTGCGTTGTTTAGGTTCAGCCTGCAATATGGGCGTATCGGCATTGCCCCGGCAGGCTGAAGCCTGCGCTCCCAGGCTCAGCCTCGTCGTCAGGAGTCAGCTGGCCCGCTGCCGCTGGCGCTGCGAGATGCGCTGCAAGGTGGCGCGCTCGGCGGCGGTCAAGGCGGGTAGGCCCTGTTCCGACACCTTGGCCAACAGCGTGTCGAGGGTCGCCTGCTCCTCATCAAGTTCGCGTTCAGTGCGGGCCTGGGCCGCGGCGTGTCGGGCGCTGCGCCAGCGCGGCCACCAGCCGCGACCATCGTCGATCAGGGCGAGGTCGCGGTTGAGCACCGGGTCCCAGCCCTCGGCCAGGGCGCGGCGTTCCTGGACACTGCCGATGATCATGAAGATGCCGGTGATCAGGCCCAGAGGATCGGTGGCGACGATGCCGAAGCCGAGGGCGACCACGCCGACCACGATGCCAAGGATGGTGACCGTGCTGGCGGCGGTGCGGATGCCCAGGGGCCGCCAGAGCAGCGCCCGCCACAGTCGTCCGCCGTCGAACCAGCCATGGGGCAGGAGGTTCAGTCCGGCAAGGAGGGCGCTGGTGAACACCGCCTGGTGCACCAGCCAGGCCCCGGTCAGG
>JBILDK010000438.1:0-2981 GCA_044352625.1 Planctomycetota bacterium | reverse complement strand
GAGCCGCGCATCCAGCTCGCCCAGAGCTGGCTCAAGCTCGAACGCTACGCCGCCGCCGAAAGCGTATTTGCCGACATCGAGCGCCTCGTCCCCACCAGCCCGTGGGGCCCCTACGGCATGGGCGCGGTGACCGCGATGCGCGGCGATACCGCCCGCGCCACGACCTTTGCCCACCAGGCGCTGGAACGCGATCCCGAGCATCAACCCTCACTCGCCCTTGCCGCCCGCCTCGCCCGCCAATCCGGCGCCGCCGCCCGCGAGGAAGAGCTGCTCAGCCGACTGGTCCAACTCGATCCCGGTGAGGCCTCGACCTGGGCCCGCCTGGGCGAGTTGGCACTGGCATCCAACCGCACCACCGATGGCGAGCGCAGCTTGGAGCGGGCCTACGCCATCGAAGCCCGTCCGACCTGGGCCAAGACCCTCGCCGACCTCGCCACGCGTCGTGGTGATCCGGTTGCCGCCGCCCGCTGGCGCGCCGCCGTCGGCACCACCCCGTCCCCGCCCAGCGACGACAGCTTGACCGCCGATCCCCCGCGCTAGATTGCCGCCCGCGTCATATTGGGGTGTCGTCTAACGGTAGGACTGCAGATTCTGGCTCTGCCTATCGGGGTTCGAATCCCTGCACCCCAACCATAAACCCTGCCGTATGGAATACGTACGGCAGGGTTTTTTGTACTGTTCGCGACCCCCTGCGTGCGCTTGCCGGAATGACACCACGACCTGGTCGCGAGCAGACAGCCCAATTCGGCCAGGACCGCGATGGCTCAGTGGCGTGGCACGACCCGCACCTCAACCTAAAAAACGCAATGGACTCGGCCAAGGGGCATGCATCAGTCGTTGATTCGGAGCTATCGAACATGTTCCGCGCTCACCCGCTAAGTGAGTTCAAAAAAGGAACAGGATGGGGAGGATGGGGAGGATGAAGCCGTCGAATGCCCGGTGAATTCCATCCTCCCCATCCTGTTAACCCCGCCTGAAGTCTACGATTCATTGCGTTGCTTAGGCTCAAACGATCAACTCAAACCCCCAGCATCTCAGCCGGGGGTGATTCGCATCCACGACCAGCGCTCGTGCGCTTACATGCCCAAAGCGCTCTTGGTCGCGGCGAAACCCGGAACCTGATCCACGGGAAGGGCGCTGATCAGGGCCTGGGCCACGCCCGGGGTGCTAAGCGCCTGGATCAGGAGGTCGGCTCCGGGGATGCTGGCGAAGGTCTTTGCTGCTTCACCGCCGGTCCCACCGGCCAGCCCGGCGAGCAGGCCCGTCGTGCTGGCGGCCTTGCCCCCGGCAAGATTGGCCAGATCGCTGATGAGGCCGCTGGCGGTACCCACCTGGGCCTGGGCCTCGGTGACCTTGTTCTTGGCCGCGGCTCCGGCCAGGGGCAGCATGGCCGACTTTTTGGCCAGTTCGAGCTGACCCTGGCTGGCGGCCAGCACCGGGCCAGCGAAACCCTGGAGCTTGGCCAGCAGGCTGGCGTTGGCCGCAGGCACGGCCACAGCCGCGGTTTCAGCTGCGTTGAGGTTGAGGAGGAATGGGGTGCCGGCCAGGAGGAGGGCGGCAAACAGATGCAGAATGCGCATGGTCCGGACGGTATCCGTGGTACCTGGGTAACAAGCCAGCCAGCCCGTCACCGGGAGCGGGTTTCCGCGCGCGCATCAGGCCATAGACTGCCGCCCCATGCTGATTCCCGAACGTCTCACCGAGCTGGTCGCCGAAGGTTTCATCCAGTCGATCGTCCGGCCGCTCAAGAGCGGCAAAGAGGCCGAGGTCTTCGTCGTGGTGGTCGATGGCGTGCAGCGCGCGGCCAAGGTCTACAAGGGAATGAAACAGCGCACCTTCCGCAACCGCCACGACTATCTCGATGGGCGCCAGAGCGGTGATTCGCGGCAGCAGCGGGCGATGGATAAGGGCAGTCGCTTCGGCAAGAAGCAGAGCGAGGAGGCGTGGCAGGGGGCCGAGGCCAAGGCCATGGCCACGCTGCACGCGGCGGGTGTGCGCATCCCGCGGGTGCATCAGCATCTCGATGGCGTGATCGTGATGGATCTGGTAGTGGACGCCCAAGGCCAGCCGGCGCCGCAGTTGGCCATGTGCCGCTTCAGCAAGGACGAGGCGCTCTACTGCCACCGCTTTTTGATGCACCAGATCGCGCGCATGCTCCATGCCGGCCTAGTGCACGGCGATCTGTCAGAATTCAATATCCTCTTCGGGGCCAACGGCCCGGTGATCATTGATCTGCCCCAGGCGATCGATGCGGTGAAGAACAACAATGCCAAGCGCATCTTGATCCGTGATGTGGCCAACGTGACGCGCTTTTTTTCACGTTGGGCGCCCGAGTTGCGCCGCACCGACTACGCGCAGGAGATGTGGCTGCTGCTGGAAAATGCCGCCCTCACACCTGACACACAGCTCACTGGTCGCTTCGCCCAAGCCCGCCAGGCAGTGGACGTGGCGATCGTCCTGCGCGAGATCGAAGCCTCGAAGGCCGAGGCCGCCAAGCGCGCCGAAGTCAAGGAATGGCGCGCGGAACAGGCGCGGATCAAGGCAGAGAAGGCCGCTGGATTACGCTGAGCCTACCGTCTTCAAGGGCGGTTTCATGGGATCAATAACGAACGCCCGGTAATCCGACAATCACTGTAACCCCACTGTCCCCATCGTGGCTTCAATGGGGCCGCGGAATGAACTCGCGGAAAAATGCTGTGGAACCCGTCCAACGGCCTGGGGATTGGGGGGGGAGGCATCACAGGCCTTGTTGAGCTTTCGCCCGGCGGGCCGATCCCCGCGTTGGCGGGGGGAAGCGTGGAACGAAGTCGAAGGGAAAGGTTTACGAAGGCCGATCCCCGCGTTGGCGGGGGGGAGGTGAGGGTCTTGTCTTGACCGGCCACGGCACCCGGCCGATCCCCGCGTTGGCGGGGGGGAGCCCGACATGGAGGACGTGACATGGCTGGCGTGAGGCCGATCCCCGCGTTGGCGGGGGGGAGAGC
>JBILDK010000437.1:0-2982 GCA_044352625.1 Planctomycetota bacterium | reverse complement strand
ATGTGGGATTGATCCATGCCTTCGGCGCGGTGAAGCTGGCGTGCTGCCAGGTGAACCGCGAGCTCGGGCATCTCGACGTGACGGTGGCCGGTGCGCTCGAACAGGCCTGCCGCGAGTTGGAGCGCGGCGAACTGGACGCGCACATCCTGGTGGACGCGCTGCAGGGGGGCGCGGGGACCTCCACCAACATGAACGTCAACGAGGTGCTGGCCAACCGCGCCCTGGGGCTGCTCGGCCATGCGCCCGGCACCTACGCGGTCATCGACCCGCTGGCCCACGTCAACCTGCACCAATCCACCAACGACACCTATCCCACCGCGCTGCGCGTGGCGGCCCTGCGCGGCCTGGCCGCCCTCGAAGCTGCGGTGGTCGCGGCTCAGGAGGCCTGCCAGGGCTGCGAAAAGCGCTTCGCCCACATCGTCAAGGTCGGGCGCACCGAATGCCAGGACGCGGTGCTGACCACCCTGGGGCGCAGCTTTGGGGCCTATGGCGACGCCCTCGCCCGGGACCGCTGGCGGGTGATGAAGTGCGCCGAACGGCTGCGCGTGGTCAACCTCGGCGGCACCGCCATTGGCACCGGCCTGGGGGCGCCGCGGCGCTTCATCTTCCGCGCCACCGACGTGCTGCGCGCCCACACCGGGCTGCCCCTGGCGCGGGCCGAAAACCTGGTGGAGGCCACCGCCAACCAGGACGCCCTGGCCGAGACCAGCGGCATCCTCAAGGCGCTGGCCCTCGATCTGCTCAAACTCGCCAACGACCTGCGCTGGATGTCCAGCGGACCGGATGCTGGTCTCGGTGAGCTGCGACTGGCCCCGCTGCAAGCGGGTTCCTCGATCATGCCCGGCAAGGTCAATCCGGTGGTGCCAGAGGCGGTGGTCCAGGCTGCGCTACAAGCCATCGCCGACGATGCCGCGATTACGGCCGCTCTCGGCCATGGCGGCCTGGAATTGCATCCCTTCCTGCCCCTGGTGGCGGACCGCCTGCTGTCCCAGATCGACCTGCTGACCGCGGCCAGCCGTCTGCTTGCGGACCGGTGCCTGGGGGACCTTGCCGCCAATGAGGTGCGCTGTGCCGCTCAGGTGCGCGGCGGCACCGCTGCGGTCACTGCAGTGGCCGGAATCATCGGCTACCACGCCGCCGCCGAGGCAGCCGCGGTCGCCATCGGCGAACGACGTGCCCTGGTCGAGGTGCTGGAAGAGCGCGGGCTGATGAGCGCGGCCGATTTCGCCGCGGCCATCGCCCCCGAGGCGGTGATGCGCCTGGGATCGCCCGAGGTTCGTTGAGTTCGTGGTGCGTTGCACGGTCATGAGCGGGGTGTATGAACCTTTACCATGGTCGAGCCAGGCAGTCACCCTCATCCCTTTGACCTCGCCGTGAGCGGAGCAGCCGTTCCCGGAGGTCGTGTGCTTACCGTCACGGTTCGCAAAGAATTCGAGCTCAGCAACCTGAATCAGGGCTGGGCGGCGGCGATTATCGCCCAGGCGCCAAACCAAGTTGATCAGGTGGTTATCGACATGGCCGCGATCGGCCTGGTCAGCTCTACTTTTTTCGCCGGTCTTTTGCATCTCCACGAGCATTATACGACGCGCGGTGCGGCAACGCTGGTGCTGCGTAAGCCAGATCGGCGCATCGAACGCAACCTGCGGGTGATGCGTCTGGACCAGTTGTTTGCCATCGAATCTCGCTGAGCCGCTGACCCTGCAGGGTCGCGGCCGGTCGGTGACGCTGCCCACCCGGCTGCTGCTCGCACCGATGGAGGGCATCACCGATCCGGTGTTCCGCGACTGCGTGCTGCCCCTGGGCGGCTGGGGTGCGGGCTGCACCGAGTTTGTGCGCGTCGCCGTGGCCCCGGTGCCGCGCAAGGTGGTGGCGCGATTCCTCGGCCCGGGTTCCGTCCATCGTCCGGTGGCGGTGCAGCTCATGGCG
Source organism: Planctomycetota bacterium (assembly GCA_044352625.1). Taxonomy (GTDB): domain Bacteria; phylum Planctomycetota; class UBA11346; order UBA11346; family UBA11346; genus JAKLKR01. The sequence continues at coordinate 1,056 of JBILDK010000437.1, read as the reverse complement.
GCCTCGCCCGAACACGTCGCCGCCAGCGTGCGCGCCGCCGAGGCCGCCGGCGCGGCGTGGATCGACCTCAATTTCGGATGTCCCGCGCCCACCGTGTTCAGCCACTGCGCCGGCTCGGCGCTGCTCTCCCATCCGGCGCGCATGACGGCGATTGTGGCGGCGGCCGTGGCCGCCACCGACCTGCCGGTGAGCGCCAAGATCCGCGTCGGAGTCACCGATCCCGGCGATGCGGCTGACAACGTGGTGGCCCTGGCGGATGCAGGCGCAGCGCTCATCACCATCCACGGCCGGTTGCGCACCCAGGGCTATCACCAGCCGGCGACCTGGAGCTGGATCGCCGACGCGGTGCGCGCCCTGCGTGCCGCCGGGCATCGCATCCCAGTCGCCGGAAACGGCTCGGTGGAGGCCCCCGCTGATGCGGCGGCGCTGGTGGCGGCCACCGGCTGTGAACTGGTGATGATCGGCCGCGGCGCCCTGGCGAATCCGTGGCTCGCAGCCCAGGCCCTCGGTGCACCTGCCCCCACCGCAGCCGATGCAGTGGCCTTCGCCCGCGCCTATCACGACGCGGCCTTAGCGGCGCGGGGCGCCCATGTCGCCCTGTGCAAACTCAAGCAACTGGTGCGCTGGTATCGCGCTGGCGAGCTGTTCGCCGGGCGCGAGTGTGAGCGTCAGGCGGCGTTGCGCTGCGCCGCGGCCACGGTCATTTTCGCGACCTTGTGAATCCGGTTCAGGTCACCGCCAGCCCGCGTGCCATCAGGATCTTGCCTGAACGCACCAGTTCGACCACGCCGATGGGGCGCAGCAGGCCGAGGAAGGCATCGACCTTCTCGCTCTCGCCGGTGACGCGCAGGATCACCGAGTCGGTGCCGAAATCGACCACCTTGGCCTTGAAGTTCTCGGCGATCTGGAGCACGCCGGTGCGTTCGGCGAGGGTCGCCTTGACCTTGACCAGGGCGATCTCGCTCTCGATCACCGACTGGCCGGTGTGGTCGATGGCGTGGACCACGTCGATCAGCTTTTCGAGCTGCTTGATGATCTGTTCGAGGATCACAGGAT
>JBILDK010000057.1:0-10098 GCA_044352625.1 Planctomycetota bacterium | reverse complement strand
TGGAAATTGAATGAAACCGTCGCCAGCCACCGTGCTGCCCGCCACGCTGACCGCGCAATTGGATAGCAACCGTGCGTTCATGATGGGTTTTGCGACCGCCACAGGTTAACCCGTCGTGCGACGACCGGGGAAGTGCGTTATTTGGGTTTATGTCCCCGTCGCCAACGCAGTTGGTGGAGGGTGGTGGAGAGGCAATGCCATCCGCTCTGTCCACCGAGCACCACCTGGGTGCAGTTCTCTGGCGCGGCACGAGGCTGTTCCCCACCCGGCACTGCGACAGGCGGGATCATTGCCCTGGACGCGTTTCGTGGTCAGCGCTATCCCGGTAGGGATGTGGTTACATGCATAAGCGCCGATGGTGAGGGCCGGAGGGGACATGCCCCACCACGGCAGGAGCACGAAGCCAACCATGCCCGATACGGGCGCGGCGCACTTCCCGCACCAGCCAAAACAGCCTCGATAGATTCTCCCGGCAACCGTGTTCCTGACGACACCGAGTCCGACCAGATGAGGGTCGGGCTACGTTGCGGCAGCGAGGCGCATGGCGAGTTCGTGGTAGAGCGGGATGCCGATGGTCAGGTTGAGCGGGAAGGTCACGCCCAGGCTGGCGGCGAGCGGCAGGCCGGGGTTGGCCTCCGGCAGGGCGATGCGCACCGCGGCGGGGGCGGCGATGTAGGAGGCGCTGGCGGCGAGCACGCCGAGCACGGTGGCTCCGCCGGGCGAAAGGCCGGCAAGGTGGCCGGCGGTGACGCCCAGGGCACCGTGGACCAGCGGGGCGGCGATTCCAAAGCCGAGCACGAAGCGCCAGTGGCCGCCGAGGTCGCGCAGCCGGTCGGCAGCGACCATGCCGAGTTCGAGCAGGAACAGGCATAGGACGCCGCGGAAGGGATCGACGAAGAACGCGCTGATCGCAGCCATGCCCTGCTGGTCAGCACACCACCCGATGACCATGCCGCCAATGAGCAGCAGGATCGACTTGCCAGCAAGGACATGGTGCAGGGCCTGGCCCAGGGCGGGACGACGCCCGTCCCCGCGCTTGGCGAGCAGCAGGCCGACCACGATGGCGGGGACCTCCATGATCGCGAGCAGGCCAGGCACCGCGCCCTCATAGGCGACCTTCGCCTGGTCGAGGAAGGTCAGCGCGGCGAGAAAGGTTACGGCTGAGGTCGACCCGTAGTGTGCCGCGAACGAGGCGGCATCCGGTGAAGACAGGCCACCGAGCCGGCGCGCGAGGGGGTAGGTCCAGAGCGGGATGGCGATGCCCAGCGCCAGAGAGGCGAGGATGGGCAGCCACAGCGCCCCGAGGGGATCGTGGGACAGCGCCTGGCCACCTTTGAGGCCGATGGCGAAGAGCAGGAAGATCGACAGCGTGCTGGTTAGCGCGGCTGGAAATTCGAGGTCGCTTTTGATCAGCCGCGCCACCATCCCCAACACAAAGGCGAGGATGATGGGGGAGAGCAGGTTGGCGGTGACGTGGTCGGGCATCACATGTATCCGTCTTTGCGCAGGGATTCGAGGCCCCCGCGGCCCTCATGGTCCTGGAGCCGGCCAGAGCGTTCCGCAATGTCCTTGAGTGAGCCTGAGCGCAGTTCGGCGATGATGCCAGCGACATCCCGGGCGGTCGAGGTGATCGGCGTCTGGCAGGGTGTGCAGCCCAGGCTGCGGTAGCGGATCCCCTCCCCCTGATCGAAATACAGGCTGATCATCGGGATTTTTTCGCGTTCAATGTATTCCCAGACGTTCAATTCGGTCCAGTCGAGCAGTGGGTGGATGCGTACATGGGTCCCCGGCGCGTAGTCGGTCTTGAACTGGTTCCAGAATTCCGGTGGCTGGTCGCCCACGTCCCATTGGTTGTGGCGGTCACGGGGCGAGAAGTAGCGCTCCTTTGAGCGGCTGCCCTCTTCGTCGGCGCGGGCCCCGACGATCACGCCATGCCATGGCTTGCGGTCCGGGTCGGGGTTCCAACGCCCGGTGTCGACATCGAGGCGGTAGCGCGGGCCGGTGCCGTCGAGGGTCTGCTTGAGGCCCTGGGTGCGCAGCAGTCCGCAGCACTGCTTTCGGGTCATGCGCGCCGGATCCTGCTCGGGCAAATGGCTGGTGGCGGCAAAGGTGGTGTTGGCCTGCAGTGCGACTTCGTTCGCGCCATAGATCATGTGCAGCCGCAATTCACGGGCGATGCGGTCACGCCAGGCCAGCACCTCCGGAATCTCGAAGCCGGTATCGATATGGACCAGCGGAAACGGCACCTGGCCGCAGAAAGCCTTGCGCGCGAGCCACAGTAGCACTGTGGAGTCCTTGCCGACCGACCACAGCATGCACAGGCGCTCAAAATGACGGAAGGCTTCGCGCAGGATATAGACGCTCTGGCTTTCCAGTTCGTCGAGGTGGGTCATGGGCATAATAACGACAGTTAATTCGCTAAAAGAAATACACTATACAAAACGCACCTGATGCGCGTACGCTGGACGCATGCCTCGACGTACGGCCGCCCCGCCGCCTCCTGCTGCCGCCCCTCGACCGGGCTGGACGTTCCTGTCCAATCACGCGCATGTGCTGATCCTGCTGGCTGCCGATCCGACCAGTCGCATGCGCGATCTGGCTCAGCGCATCGGCATCACTGAACGCGCGGTGCAGCGCATTGTCGCTGAACTGGCGGAGGCCGGTTGTCTGAGCGTGGTCCGCGAGGGTCGGCGCAACCGCTACAACATCGATGCGCAGCAACCGCTGCGGCATCCGATCGAGGCCCACCGCCGCGTCCGCGACCTGATCGAATTGGGGCGTTGAGCGGATAGAGTCTCGACCCACCGGGCTATTTACTCAGCTTTCACTTACAGGTTGATCGGGCAGCTTCGCTGAACTGCCCGATATTGTCGGCCTTACGGCCGATATCGAATCAGTTCCCCGATCACCTGTATGTGAAAGATCAGTAAGCCCTTGCGCAGCTTGATGTTTGTGATGTAGGTAGCAGCAGCGAAAGGGGACCTCACATGATCCCGTACCTAACTCACAGCAAGACCGAGCAGAATGCCTGGCGGATGTTCCGCATCATGGGCGAGTTTGTGGCCGGTTTCGAGACCCTCAGTGAACTGCCCAAGGGCATCACCATCTTCGGTTCCGCGCGGACCAAGCCCACGGATCCCTTCTATCTGGCCTCGGTGGAGGTCGCCCGGCGCTGCGTGGAGCGCGGTTTTCCCGTGATCACCGGCGGTGGCCCTGGCATCATGGAGGCCGGCAACAAGGGCGCGGCCGAAGCCAAGGGCATTTCAGTGGGTCTGTGCATCCGCCTGCCCATGGAGCAGGGCGGCAATCCGTGGATCAACACCCGAGTGGACTTTCATTACTTCTTCGTGCGCAAGGTGATGTTCCTGAAGCATACCTGCGGCACAGTGGTCATGCCCGGTGGCTTTGGCACCCTCGACGAGCTGTTCGAGACGGTGACGTTGGTCCAGACCCACAAGATCGAGCGCTTCCCCATTGTGCTCTACGGTCGTTCGTATTGGCAGGGGTTGTTCGCCTGGCTCAAGGATCAGATGGAGGACACCCATCATTACATATCGCCAGGTGATCTGGATCTCATGACCATCGTCGACACGCCCGAAGAATGCATGGATGCGTTGGAGCATTTGGCCCCGGATAGTCCCAATGCGACATCCTAGATGATACTAATTTTCAATAGGCGATTCCCTTAATTTATTGATCGTCATGCAAAAATTGCAATCAAGGAGACGTTTTCCATAACATGGCTGGGGGGGACTTCGGGGGCGGGCATGGTTGCGCCCATTCCCGGAGCCACCATGCCAGCGAACGCCGCCCCCCAGCCCCAGATCCCTATGGACCCGGTCACCCCATCCGTCATCAGCGAAGCCAAGGCCATCTTTGGTGACATCTGGCCCACGATCAGCGCGCTGATCACCAAGGGGGCCTTTGCCCTGCCCCAGGAGATCCTGTGGCTCGGCGGCGCTCCCGGCGCCGGCAAGGGCACCAACACCAACTTCATCCTCAAGGAGCGCGGCATCGTCGCTCCGCCCATCGTCACCAGCGATCTGCTGCAATCGCCCGAGATGAAGGCGATCAAGGACGCCGGCGGCTTGGTGGGCGACCGTGAGGTGGTGGGCCTGCTGTTCCGTCAGCTGCTCGATCCACGCTATGCCCACGGCGTCCTGGTGGACGGTTTCCCGCGCACGCTGGTCCAGGGTGAGCTGGTGCGGCTGTACCACGACCAGATGCAGCTTCTGCACAATCAGAACCGCGGCACCGCCGAGGCCTACCGCTTCCCGCGCCCCCTGTTCCACGTCGTCACCCTGACCGTCGATGAACAGACCGCGGTCGAGCGCCAGCTCAAGCGCGGCCGGCAGATCAAGGCGCACAACGACCTGGTGCGCGCCAGCGGCGTCGGCGAACTGCTCGAAGAGCGCGCCACCGACATGGAGGAAGGTCCCGCCCGCAAGCGCTTCCGCGTGTTCATGGAGCAGACCGCTCCGGTGCTCGAAAACCTCAAGCGCTACTTCCGCTACCACCTGATCAAGGCCACCGGCGACCTGCTCTCGGTCGAGCGCGAGATCCAGGCGGATTTCCGTTACGATTCCGAGTTCGAGCTCGACAGCCAGAGCTACGACCTGCTCAAGGACCTGCCCCTGGCCACGCAACTGGCCAAGAACGGCCGGCAATTGCTGGTGCGTCGCCTGGAGACCTACCACGAAGCTGACAAAAAGCCGCTGCTCGACCATGTCACCGCGACCATCCACCGCGAGTTCATTCCGGTGATCGCGGCCCATGCGGTGGCCGGCTTGGCGCGCATCTGGTCGGATGATTCGCTGTTCGCGAATCCCCTCGCCCGCGAGATGCTGATCGACCTGCTGAGCGAACGCGGCTTCCGCGTCTCGGTCACGGTGCGCGGTCGTCAGGTGCCCGTCCGGACCCAGCCGCAGACCCAGACCGTGGTGTGCGAGAACCGGCCCGAATACCGCTTCGACGTCTATTTCCCGGCCGCGGTCATCCGCCGTACCTGAACCGCAGGTACGGCCGGTCGATCCGGTTCAATCATCCGGATCGACGATGGCCAGGTACGGATGGGTCAGACCGATCAGCGTGTCGAGCTGGGCCTGGGCGCGCGCGGCATTGGCATGGTCGAGCGTGGCGAAAGGCGCGAAGCCGAGCAGGGCTTCGCGGTCCAGGGGCTGCGTGCCGATCAGCACATTGCCCCATAACGTCCCCTCGATCGGATCGCGGATGGGCATGATCACCGCAGGTGGCCAGCCGGCGTCCTCCAGTACCTGGGCCTGACGGCGGGTGAGCAGGCGCTCGTGCTCTTCCAGCACGTTCACCCACACGGCTTCGGCCCGTCCGTGCAGGCCCTGCAGCAACTCGGACGGGCAATAGATGCTGTTCACGTTGGCGTAGGCATCGAGGCAGGCGAGGCTCCAGTCCCCGTCCGTGGCCTGCCACACATGCTCGACGATGTCCTGGATGACGATGCGGATCTGGCCGGTGCGCTCAAAATGGGCGAGCAGCGGATACTGCCGCCGGGCGAGGGCGACGATCACCGGATCGACCTCCACCACGGTGATGCGCAGTTTCGGATAGGCCCACGCCAGGGCCACCGGACCCGCACCCGGACCAAGGCCCGCCATCAGCACATGGCCTGTGGGCCGGGCCGCTGCCGCCAGCAGCCAGCCCAGTTGATAGATCGATTCGGGGATCGGCCCCGGTTGGACCAGGACGCCGTCGATCGGCACCGCCGGTTCGAGCCACGACGCACCGTGGCAGGCCGAGTCGCAGCATAAGGCGCGTACGCCGTCCTCGTCGCTCACCGTCAGGGTGCCGAAGCGCCCGGTCACGACCTCGCGCAGCTGGGCCTCAGCCACGCGGTTCCTCGATCCGGCCGAGCAGGCGCAGCAGGCCATCGAGAATGGTGAGCGGATGCGGTGGGCAGCCGGGGATGAACAGATCCACCGGCAAGCCGGCGGCGGTGGCGCCGCCGCATTGTTCGGGATGGCCGGCGAAGGGCCCACCGGCGATGGCGCAGGCGCCGACCGCGATGCAGACCTTCGGCGACGGGATGGCTTCCCAGGTCGCGCGCACCGCCGTCTCCATATTGCGCGACACCGGGCCGCACAGCAGCAGGCCGTCGGCGTGGCGTGGCGAGGCCACGAAACTGATCCCGAAACGGCCGATGTCCCAGGCCAGGGTGCCGAGCACGTTGACGTCCACCTCGCAGCCGTTGCAGCCCCCGGCCGAGACCACGCGCAGCTTGAGGCTGCGGCCGTAGAGCCCCAGCCGTTCGGCCTCCAGGCGCAGACCCTGGGCGTAGCCCTGGCCCTCGGCCACCACCAGATCCTCGCGCCGGCGCGTGGCCAGGCGGTGTTCCGGCGGAAAGGTGATGGCCTGCTGCGGACAGGCTTCGGCGCAGTCGGGGCAGAACAGGCATTTTCCCAGGTCGAGGCGCGGCGAGGGCCGGCCGTCGCGGGTGGTGATGGTGATGGCCTCGACGCTGCACGCGTCGGCACAACGCTGGCAATCCGCCGGACAGCGCGTGGCGTCGATCACCGGCCGGCCGCGCAGGCGATCGGGCACTGGCGGGATCTCGGCCGGGAAGCGGTTGGTGTGGTGGCCCTGGCGCAGCCGGGCAAGGAACGGCGGAATCATCCTAAACGCCGCTGTGGGTTGTGGACTTCAGGCTGGGTCAACAGGATGGGGAGGATGGGGAGGATGGGATTCATAAAAGAATTCTGCGGTTTCATCCTTCCCATCCTCCCCATCCTGTTCTTTCTCTCTGACTCATCCAGCGGGTGAGCGAGGGAGATGCTCGATAGCAAGGAATAGACGGTTTTTTGACACCATGTAGCTAACGGCAATGCGATGTTTAGGATCACAGGTCCACCCCGCAATAACTGAGGTTGAAGCTCTTGTTACACAGCGGGAAATCAGAGATCTGCTCGTCGCGCAGCGCGAGCATCAGGCCGAACCAGTTGTGGAAGCTGGGATCGACCACCTTGTAGCGGCTGAAGCGCCCGCCGTCATCGGTGATCGCGAGGTGCAGCACCGGACCGCGCCACCCTTCGATCAGGCCCACCGCCAAGTGCCGCGGCCGCAGCGAGCAGGGGATGATCGGCAATGGCAGCGGTGACGGCGGCACCTGTTCCAGCAGGGTCCGCGCCAGGTGCAGGCTTTCGTGCAGCTCAGCGAAACGCACCTCGGCCCGCGCCTGGACATCACCTGGGCGCGCGCTCGCGGTGGAGCCGGCCGGTACGCCGCCGCCGCCCGCCGGATGATCGCGTCGGGCATCGTGCGTGCCGCCGCAGGCGCGCCGGGCCACGCCCACCAGGCCAGCGGCCGCAGCGTCCTCCGGGCGCACGATGCCCACGCCCTCGAAGCGCGCCTGAACCGAGCTCGCGTGAAACATCAGCTCGCAACTGTGCAGCGCATCCGCCCCGGCACGCTCCAGCCGGGCGAGCAGGCCGTCGCGGCGCGCCGCATCGACGGCGAAGCGCACGCCGCCCGGCCGCAGCATGCCGCGCCCCAGGCGGCTGCCGCAGACCTGGGCGCTGAGATTGAGGAAGTCGCCACGGATGCGACCATTGAAGGAGGCGGTGGGCAGGAAGCCGACATCGCCGGCCAGCGCCCCGAGATCGCCGGTGTGATTGGCCAGGCGTTCAAACTCCAGCATCAGTGCGCGCAGGGCGAGGGCCGGGGGTGGGACCGTCACCCCGGCCAGCGCCTCGATGGCTTGGCAATAGGCCCAGCCGTGACTGATGGTGCTGTCGCCGCAGGCGGTCTCCATCTGGATCAGGGTGCGCGGATGCGGCCCGCCGATGACGGCGCGTTCGATGCCGCGATGCTGATAGCCGAGGTGGATCTCAAGATGGAACACGCGCTCGCCGTGGCACTGGAAGCGGAAGTGGCCGGGCTCGATCACTCCGGCGTGGACCGGGCCGACTGCGACCTCGTGAACCTCGTCGCCCAGGACGCTGAACAGATCGCACACGCCCGGAACGATGGCCTGGTCCGCGGGGCGGCCCCAGGCATCAGTCCCGGGAGTCAGGCGGTGGTGGTAGCGCAGCGGCTTGAACCATGGATGGCCCTCGGGGATCACGCCGTATTGCTCGGCGAGTTCGCGTTCGAACAGGTGCGCCTGAGGACAGGCCAGGGTCAGGGACGGGTAGCGCTCGGGCAGGAGGGCGCGGGCGACATGCAGGCGTCCTGCGGCATCGTCCACCATCACCGCCACCACCCGGCCGTCACCATCGCCACACCAGCAGCCGAGGCGTTGGCCGCTGGCCACCGCGGCGACCACCGCTGCGCTCAGCGCCTCGAGCGCGAGTTCCGGCACCGCGTCCAACGCTACGGCGCAGCCGGCGCGCAACGAACCCCACTGGTCGCTCATGGCTGCGCTCCGGAATGCGCGGCCTGGGCCGCTTCGGCGAACAACTCGCGCAGCGGGGTGGGCACCCACAGCCCGAGCAGCAGCACCAGCGCAAGGGCGACGATTGGCGGCGCCGTGGTCCACCAGGAATCGCCGAGCCGAGGCTCGGGTTCCGGCGCGTCGGTATCGCCCTGCACCGCCGCCAGCACGGTGGCGCTGAAGCCGGCAAAGATCACCACCAGACAGGCGAGGAAGATCCCTGCGGTCCACCAGCGTCCGGCCCCGGCGGCGGCTTGGAGCAATCCGAATTCGCTCAGGAACAATGCGAATGGCGGGGCGCCGGTGATGGCGAGGAAGCCGAGCAGGAAGATCGCGCCGGACACCGGCAGACGCAGGAGGACCCCGCTGACTTCGGGGATGTGTCGTGAAGCGAAGGCGCGGTGGATGTTGCCGACGCTGAGGAACAGCGCGCCCTTGGCCCAGGCGTTGCCGAGCAGGTGCAGCAACACGGCGGGCAGGGCTGCCGGGCCCAGGGTCAGTCCGAGGACGAGGATGCCCATGTGCTCGACCGACGAGTAGGCGAGCATGCGCTTCAAATCAGTTTGGCGGATCATGAACACCGCCGCCCACACCATCGAGAGCAGGCCGAGGACGGTCATGGCACGGTGCGCGAACTGGCCGTTGCCGGTCACCTCGACCAGGTCCACCACCCGGGCCAGGGCGAGGAACGAGACGCTGGTCATGCCGCCCGCCAGCAACGCCCCGACCAGACCCGGGGTCTCGCCATAGGCGTCGGGCTTCCACGAGTGCAGCGGGGCGAGGCCGAGCTTGGTGCCGTAGCCCACCAGCAGCAGGACGAACGCGACCCGCACCCAGGGCTGCGACAAGGCGCCATGGGCCATCAGCGCATCATAGGTCAGCTCGGTCGGGGTGCCGCTGGCGACTGCCGCATAGGCCATGAAGAATGTGCCAAGCAGGGCCAGGGCGATGCCCACGCCGCCGACCATGAGGAATTTCCAGGTGGCCTCCAGCGAGCGGGTGTTGTTGTTGAAGTAGATCAGCGGCACGCAGGCCAGGGTCGCGCCCTCGATCGCCGCCCACATCAGGCCGAGATGTTGCGACAAGGTCGCCAGGCTGGCCAGGCCCAGGAACAGGCAGCAGCAGACCACCAGCACGCGGTTGGGGCGTTCGGCGCGGGCGCGCAAATAGCCCGGGGCATACGCCGCGACGATGGCGAACAGCACGCTCAGGGCGAGCAGCGTCACCGCCCCGAGCGCATCGAGCCGCAGCCACAAAGAGGCCACCAGCGGATCATAGGTGGTGGCGAGGCGGTGACGCAGGCTGATGGCGACCACCGAGGCGGCCAGGTGCACCACGGCGAGCCCCGGCAGCACCCAGGGCCGGGCGCGTTCTGAACGCACCAGCGCTGCGATCAGCGCGGCGAGCGGCGGAGCAGCTAAGAGCAGGATGATGGACAGCACGGGCGCCTACTCCTTGAGCGCGGACAGCAGCCGCGTGTCGAGGGTGGTGAACGCGCGGTAGATATGGTGCATGACGATGACCATGACGAACACCCCGGCCACCAGGTCGAGGAGCAGCGTGGTCTCGACCAAGAACGGCACGCCGCCTACCAGGGTCAGGCCGAACACGCTGATGCCGTTTTCCAGAATGAGGTAGCCGAGGGCTTGGGTGATGGCCTTGCGCCGGGTGATCAGCAGCAGGAACCCGGTGACCAC